>CADBMW010000151.1 GCA_902795855.1 uncultured Lachnospiraceae bacterium | reverse complement strand
TTTAACAACCAGCTTACAGCCACTCCTCTGTCTTCACATGTCTTTTTATCGCATCCTGGCTGTAAATCTTTGCTTTAACAACCAGCTTACAGCCACTCCTCTGTCTTCACATGTCTTTTTATCGCATCCTGGCTGTAAATCTTTGCTTTACCAATCTGCTTACAGCCACTCTTATCCATTCACACCTCTTTTATTAATTTTCATAGATTTCTTAACACTATCTTTTAAAACCGGGTCACTACACTGGCTCATCATACCATCATATGATGTCGGTGTCAAAAATACCTTTTAACACTTATGACAACACATATCCTTTTAACACTTATGATAATACATATGGATAAATCAACACAAATGAATGATAGCGGAGATATTGTTGCCAGAGGAACCAGGATTAGGAGTCTAAAAGCATCACAAATGAGAGAAAGAGAAAAGAATTGTTGCTAAGGTTCTTGTAATCAAGCTGTTGAGAAGAAGAAAAGGCAACATAAACGCAGAAAAGAGGAAGAAAATGTTGTCGACGACACATGAACTAGATACGATACTGAAATTAAGCATTTGCCAGTTGCGAGGCTGTTGTAAAACTAAATTCTGAAATATGCCAAATCCCCCTTGACATAGTTGAATATCATTGTATAATACACTTTAGCGCGTTAAATCGTTAGTGCAGTAAATCATTAAAGGAGAAAGTGTTATGGTTATCAAAATCATCTTACTTGTAGTTTTCTTCTCTGCCATGGTTGGAATAGGAATTTATTCCAGACAAAAGGCAAAGAATGTTAACGACTATGTACTGGGCGGACGTACTGTAGGTCCTTGGATTTCAGCCTTCGCATTCGGTACATCCTACTTCTCATCCGTTGTATTCATTGGATATGCAGGTCAGTTCGGTTGGAAATTCGGTCTTGCATCAACATGGATCGGTCTCGGAAATGCATTCATAGGAAGTCTTCTTGCATGGCTTGTTCTCGGACGTCGTACAAGACTTATGACTCAGAAGCTGGATGCAAAGACCATGCCTGAATATTTCGGAAAGAGATTTGATTCAAAATCACTTAGAGTAGCAGGTTCAATTATCGCATTTATATTCCTGGTTCCTTATACAGCAGGTGTATATAATGGTCTTTCAAAGCTCTTCGGAATGGCCTTCAACATAGATTATCGTATCTGTGTTATCATCATGGCTCTTCTTACAGGTGCTTACGTTGTTATCGGTGGATATATGGCTACAGCATTAAATGACTTCGTTCAGGGAATTATAATGCTTATAGGTATATGTGCAGTTATCGGTGCAGTTCTGAATGGTCAGGGCGGATTCCTTAATGCGCTTAAGGAGCTCTCATTAATAGAAACTGATCCTGCAGTTACAACTCCTGCTCTTCAGAGCAGCCAGGGACTCTTCGCCAGCTTCTTTGGACCGGATCCACTTAGTCTGCTGGGTGTAGTTATCCTTACCTCTCTGGGAACATGGGGACTTCCTCAGATGGTTCATAAATTCTATGCCATCAAGGATGAGAAGGCTGTTAAAACAGGTACTGTTGTTTCAACTTTCTTCGCCATCGTTATTGCCGGTGGATGTTACTTCTTAGGAGGTTTCGGACGTCTCTTCGGAGATCAGCCAGGAATTATTGAAACACTTGAAGATGGAACACAGAAGGTTGCTTTCGATAGTATAGTTCCTGCAATGCTTTCTACTCTTCCAGATGTTCTCATCGGAATCGTAGTAGTGCTTGTATTCTCAGCTTCAATGTCAACACTTTCATCACTGGTACTTACTTCAAGTTCAACACTTACACTTGACCTGATTAAGCCAACACTTAAGAAGGACATGGGTGAGAAAACTCAGGTTCGTATCATGCAGGCATTCGTTATCGTATTCATTGTTATTTCCGTAGTTATAGCATTTAATCCTCCAATGTTCATCGCTCAGCTTATGGGTGTGTCATGGGGAGCACTTGCCGGAGCATTCCTTGCACCGTTCATGTACGGACTTTACAGCAAGAAGATTACAAAGGCCAGCGTTTGGGCAAGCTACATCGTTGGTGTAGGCTTCACCATCGTAAATATAATACATCCAATTATTCTTTCACCTATCAATGCAGGTGCAGCTACAATGATCGCAGGACTTATAATAGTTCCTATAGTAAGCCTGATCACTCCAAAGCCTGATCAGAAGAAGATAGATGATATATTCACATGTTACGATCAGACAGTTACTGTTCGTGAGACAGAGAACCTTGGTGGTAATATGTAAGCTCTTGCATATCAGCTCTGGGATACGGTGCAAAGCACCGAGGGCTCCCAGGGTCCGAACGAAGTGAGGATGCATTCTGCGAAGCAGAATCAAGACTTCCGCAGGAAGGCTTGCAAGCATGCTTTGCATGCTTGGCACATCAGCTCTGATATAAAAAATACACGGTGCATAGCGCCGTGTATTTTTTACTTTTAATTAGTATTTATATTACTAATATTAGTTTTTATTCTTTTGAATTAGGTTTTATCTTTTAGTATGGGCTGTGCATAAGCACTTCTACGTCGTTATGACCATATTCATAAAGCTCTGCTTTGATATAGTCCTTAACTTCCTGTGGAGCTTCTATAACGATTATATCCTGGAAGCTGTCCACATACTCACACCACTTCTTGAAGATCTCTTCTTTATCGTCTTCTGTAGGTTCCTTTGTAGCACGTTCCTTGTTGAAGCTCAGATCCTCATCAGATGAAAGGATTTCCTTCATTCCAAGGGACTTAAATGTTATACCGTAAGCTATTCTCTGCAGCTGTTCTGTTCTGACGAATGCACAGTCATACATTTCAGTAACAAGATCAAGTATTGCATCATCAGCATCGTCAAAGTAATGACATTTGAAATATTTATCTTCTTCTCTTGCAAGATCTTCAACATCCTGCTTATTGTACCAGTAATTCTTGGCAACTCCTGTGCCCTTTGCAGCCTTTGGCTTAGGTGTTCTTCCTAAGGTTGCTGCAACTTCAACTGCTGCTTCCTCTGCAGCCTCTTCTACTTCTTCTTCAACATCACTGCTCAGATCTTCCGGAGTAGGATTTGGAATAAGTGGTTCAGGCTTGTCTGTATCATTGTCAGGCTTATCTACAAATGCACTATCGAAGGATGCATTGTATTCAGGTGACTCAGCTCTTTCTCTTGCTGCCTCTCCCTGAGGCTTAGCAGCATTCTTAGCCTGCTTCTTTTCTCTTGCAAGGGCTTCTCTGATCTTTACTGTATCAAGCTCGCCGGTTGCAGCATCATCATCATTTTCTTCTTCATCGAAGTACTCTTCTTCAGTGCTCTCTTCAGCGACTGACTTTTCTTCCTTCTCTTCAGGAACATCCTTTGACTTCTTCTCGGCCCTATCCTCGTCCTTTGCTTCGGACTTGGTCTCAGCTTTCTTCTCCGACTTTTTCTCTGACTTCTTCTCAGACTTCTTAGCCGGCTTTTCATCATCTTCGGAATCCTTGCTCTTCTTTACAGACTCAGCAATTTCTTCAACCTTGGATCTGGCGCTTTCTCTTTCTTCCTCATCGTCCTCGTCGTCTTCCTCATCCTCATACTTTTTGGATTTCTTAGACTTCTTTTCGGACTTGATCTGAGCGGCCTCCTCCAGAAATTCTTCAGCCTCTTCAGCTTTCTTTTTGGCCTCTGCCCTGTACCTCTTCTCTTCTTCCTCGTCCTCTATATCATCATCTGATTTCAGGACTCTGATGGTAACTATGATCAGGACCAGTAGTAATAATAACAGAATTGCGGCAAATATCAGTAGCACAAGTGTAGCCGGCTGCAATTCCCCGAGCTTATTCATAAATTCTTTCATTATTATAATCCCCTTAATAGCTTTAATAATCAGCCTTTTATTAACAAAACTCTTACAAGTATATCACAATATCAAGTGTATTTACAAGCAACTTTACATCCCCTGCGGCCTGGTAAGATGGGATATATCAGCATAAACCGGAATACCATTTTTGTAGGTAACTCCTGTTTCTCCCTCGATAAGAGGCTTAAGATAGTCTATCATCTCCCCGGTCACATCATTTCCCGCTTCGTTGATCCACTCAAGCGGAATCTTCTTTTCCTGATTTGCAACGTTTCTTACGTCAGTTTTATCTATCTCATAAGCATATGGCTTATCCGACAGTCTTTTAATCACCGGCATAAAGCCTGTACTTCCCTCTGCAGTAAAATCAACTGCCTTAGCACCAAGCTCTGCAGCCTCCTTAAGATCGCTGCCGGAAGCAAGATGGGCCGCACATCTCTGAGGAAGATTTAATTCCACGGCGCGACACTTGATTCCAAGTTCGCCCTTAACTATCCCCTCCAGAACCTTTCCGGCTCCTGAAAGCTGAGCATGACCGAATCTGTCCTCTGCCTTTGATGTAGCAGCAAGGTAAACTCCCTGGCTGTCATGTATTCCCTCTGATACAGCAACTACTATATTTGTTGTCTTTTCCAGAAGCTTCTTTATATCCTCTATAAAGCTCTTCTCTGAAAATGCTACCTCAGGAAGATAGATCAGCTGAGGAAGACTGCTGTATTCATTTCTTGCAAGAACAGATGAAGCTGTAAGCCAGCCTGCATCTCTTCCCATTATCTCAACTATTGTAACACATGGCGCTTCATAAACAGCTGTGTCATGAGTTATCTCAACCATGGAGGTTGCTATAAATTTTGCAGCAGATCCAAAGCCCGGTGTATGATCAGTAATTATCAGATCATTATCTACAGTCTTGGGAACACCTGCTATTCTTACATCACTGCCGATTTTTTCAGCATAGGATGACAGTTTTGCAACTGTATCCATGGAATCATTTCCGCCTATATAGAAAAATGCAGCTATTTCATATTTGTCAAATATCTCAAATATTTTCTTGTATGAGGATTCGTCATCCTCTGCCTCAGGCATTTTATAGCGGCAGGAGCCAAGATAGCTTGAAGGGCTTCTGTATATCAGATCCGCCAGCTCCTTATCATAACTGAATCCGCCATTTTCATCTTTTATTGTAAGTTCTTTAAAATCTTCTTTTAATACACCGCTTATTCCGTGAAGCGCACCAAATACTCTGTCATATTTTCCGCCATCCACTGCTTCTCTCAGGACTCCCACAAGTGAAGCATTTATGGCTACTGTCGGTCCGCCGGACTGAGCTACGATTATATTTTTCATCTTATTCTCCGCTTCCTTCTGAAGCTGCTTCAGTTGATTCCTCTGAAGGTGCCTCTGTTGTGGTTGTATCCGGAATAGGGATAGGACCCTCACTGGCATATCCTGTTTCAGCAGTAATTTCAGCACTTATGGTCTGAACTGACATAGTTGGAACATACTCTGTATTTCCAAAAAGGAACTGCTGCATGGTCTTAACATTTTCGTTAAGATCAACAGGTGCGATACATGAACCCTTCTGAGGTGTTGAATAGAAATTAAACTTAACAGGAAATCCCATGGTTTCCTTCAGCTCATATGACATTACTCCTGAAACCAGATCCAGAACCTGAGCCTCAGTGATAGATGTTCCAACATAAGGAAATACCTGATCGATAATGCTATTTAATGTCTTAAGGTCTGACTGCTTAGCCTTTACAAGCATAGCATTAATAACCTCACGCTGACGCTCAGTTCTTGTGATATCACCCTGAGCTGTACTTCTTATACGTGCATAAGCTGTAGCCTGCGCACCGTTAAGTGTTACATATCCTGTCTCATATACACCGTCTGAATTGATACCATTTACCTGAATCTGCTCTGCAAGAACACCATTCAGTGTATCAAGCTCATTTTCCTCAACATGAACCACTACTCCGCCCAGTGCGTCTATGGCTCTTGTAAGTCCTTCCCAGTTAACAGTTACATATTCTGTAATGTTAAGATCCAGATTCTTGTTGAGAGTCTGGAGCGCAAGCTCAGGACCGCCGTAAGCATAGGCAGCATTTACCTTTGTAGTAACGGTACTGCCGTCATTCTTTGTTATCTGAAGCAGAGTATCTCTGTAAACAGATACTATCCTTACATCCTTTGTTTCATTATTAATGCTGGCAACCATAATGGCATCACTACGGTTACCCTTTCCAATGGAATTGTCACGGGCATCTATACCGAAAAGAGCAATGGTGGTGTATCCTTCCATGATTTTCTGATCAACACCCTCATTTATTTCCAGCTCTTCCTGCTTAAGATCCTGAACATGGTCGAACTTCTGATATTTATCATGAAGATAAATTCTGAATACACCATATCCCATCAGAACCAGAGTTATAAGCTCCATAAACAGAGCTATAAGCCATTTACTGGTAGAGCTGAGGCCCTTCTTTTTCTTTTTTCTTGATGGCTTTTCTTCGAAAGCATCATCTATATCATCATATTCGTATTTACTCATATCATTCTCCATTCCATGAATAATTCTTTTACCACAACTTATTATGATAAACGATACTTTATTCAATTACAAGAGTAAAGAGGCATTTTCTATAACTTTTTTAAATCTTCTACTAAAATGTGAATTTTTGCACCCTGAGGGTAAATAATTGTTGCATTATGTCCACCAAACGGCTATAATTAGGGTATCTTATATAAGAAGTGTATTAAATATCTGGGATGTCCGATAACTCCTGTATATTTTGAACCTACATATTCTGTGAGGAATCTCTATATTTCTGATTGGATGATATGCCTCCGTTGAGTGGACATCAGAAAATCAGGTGCGAGTCTCCACCTGGCCATGGGCTAGGAGTCAGAAAGCAGGGGCCGGCACCCCCGGATGTTTAATGAATCTGTTCAGTTCGGCTTGACGCTAAGGAGCGCTAAGCCTTTTGTTTTGTTTAAACTTATTATTATAATATTATAAGTATAAACCTGTAAACAGATATAGTAACTAAGGGGAATACTCTATGGTTAATCGTATCAAGGACATTATAAAATTCTGGAATTCAACTGCTGACGAGCATATGAACGCTTTTGCTGCCCAGTCAGCTTTCTTTATATTCCTCTCATTTTTTCCTATAGTTAACCTTATAATTGCCATACCTAAGTTACTTCCATTTTCTCAGGAGCAGATGATGGAGATTCTTTACTATGTCCTTCCTCGAAGCTTTGAGGAATTCATAGGCGGACTGGTTACTGAGATGTATGAATACTCTTCAAACTCCATAACCATTATCTCCCTTGTTATAGCCGTATGGTCTGCAGCCAAGGGACTTACTGCTGTCAGATATGGTCTGAACGAAGTATATCGTTCCAGGGAAGCGAGAAATTATCTGATCATAAGAAGTATAAGTGCAGTATATACCATAGTTTTCGTTATTATCGTACTGCTTCTTGTTCCTCTGAATATGTTTGGAACCCAGATAGCATTATATATATTTAATCAGTTCCCTCACTTTACAGATGTAACCCTTCTTGTTTACAGTATAAGAAGTTCTGCTACATTTATTCTTCTGTTTGTGCTTTTCGTTCTGATGTATACCATAGTTCCGAGCAAGAAGCTGAAGCTCAGAAAACAGGTTCCCGGCGCTCTGGTAGCCGCCTTTTTCTGGGTATCATTTACCAAACTGTTTTCATTATACATTGACTACTATGCTTCCAGAAGCTTTATGTATGGTTCCATGACCACAGTTGTCATGTTCATGTTCTGGATGTATTTCGTTATATATTCTATTTTTATCGGAGCCCAGGTTAATGAATACCTGCATTTCTGCAGAAAGAGAAATGAGGAGCTGGAGCTTGACAAATATAACATAAATACTATAGAACATTGGGAAGATGATGAAATAGATGATTCTGAGGATAACATCTTCGCAGACGAAGACGAGGAGCTGGAGGCTCTGCTTGAAGAAATCTTTGAAGAGGATGACAAGGCTTCAAAGCTCAAAGCAAAGAAAATCGAAAGAATTGAAGCAATAAATGATAAGGTAACTTCCATTACCGATCATATAAAAAAGGAAAAAGAAAAATCCAAAGAAGAGTCTAAAGAAAAATCTAAAGAAGATTTAAAAGACAAAAGAAAAAGAAACTAACCCGAAGAAAAGAGGTACCCATTAATGCAAAAGATCAGAACCAGATTTGCCCCAAGTCCAACAGGAAGAATGCACGTAGGTAATCTTCGTACTGCCCTGTATGCCTATCTTATAACCAAGCATGCAGGCGGCGATTTTATACTTCGTATAGAAGATACCGACCAGAATCGTGAAATGGAGGGTGCGGTTGACATAATATATAGAACTCTTAAGGAGACCGGCCTGAACTGGGACGAAGGTCCGGACAAGGATGGGGGTGTAGGCCCATATATCCAGTCTGAGAGAATGGCTCAGGGATTATATCTGGAGTATGCAAAAAAACTTATAGAACGTGGAGAAGCATATTACTGCTTCTGCGATGAAGAAAGACTCAGTACATTAAATCAGGAAATTGAAATAGACGGAGTTAAGAAGAAGGTTTTCCACTATGATAAGCATTGTATGAAGCTTTCTAAAGAAGAAATCCAGGAGAAGCTGGATGCCGGACTCCCTTACGTTATAAGACAGAACAACCCTACCGAGGGAGAAACCAAATTCGAGGATGAGCTTTATGGAACCATCACAGTTCCAAATATCGAGCTGGACGACATGATACTTATTAAATCCGACGGCTATCCTACCTATAATTTCGCCAATGTAGTAGATGACCACCTTATGGGTATAACCCATGTAGTAAGAGGAAATGAATATCTTTCATCTGCTCCTAAATACAACCGTCTCTATGAAGCATTTGGCTGGGAGGTGCCTGTATATATTCACTGCCCTCTCATTACAGATGAGAATCACAATAAGCTTTCCAAGAGAAGCGGTCACAGTTCCTTCGAGGATCTGCTGGAGGCAGGCTTCCTTACAGAGACCATCGTAAACTTCGTTTCACTTCTGGGCTGGAGCCCTGAGGGTAACGAAGAGATATTCTCTCTTGAAGAACTGGTTAAGGAATTTGATTATCATAAGATTTCCAAATCACCTGCCGTTCTGGATATGACAAAGCTTAAATGGATGAATGGCGAATATATAAAGAAAATGGATCCTGAGGCATTCTTTGAGAAAGCCGAGCCTATCCTTAAAGAGACCATAAGCCGTCCTCTGGATCTTAAGGCTATTTCTAAAATGGTTCAGTCCAGAATTGAGGTATTTACAGATATTCCTGGTCAGGTTGATTTCTTTGAGAATGTTCCTGAATATGAAAATGATCTCTATACTCATAAGAAGATGAAGACTAATCCGGAGAATTCTCTTCAGCTTCTCAAGGAAGTACGTCCTGTACTGGAGGCTGCTGAGGCCTTCGACAACGACAGCCTTTTCGAAATGCTTAAAGCCTTCGGAGCTGAACATGAATATAAGACCGGATTCATTATGTGGCCTATAAGAACTGCCCTTTCAGGCAAGGCTGCCACACCGGGTGGAGCAACAGAGCTGATGTCCATCCTGGGTAAAGAGGAATCTCTGAAAAGAATAGATGCAGCCATCGAGAAGCTATCCTAATTAATACAGACCTAAAAAACGCCTTTCCCTCAAGGGGAAGGCGTTTTATCTTTTATAGAATATCTATTATCTTACCTACGTCATTGAAGATAGACTTAACCTTATGTATTTCTTCTCTCACGTCATTCTTCTTCGTAAAGAATTCCTCATAGGTTGGCTTGTCTGTTGCAAAAAATACATACACCTTATTACTATGAAAGCTGACCTTAAGTATCTTGCCCAGCTGAAGAGATACCAGCTCTCTCAGCTTATGTATCATACTTTCCGTAAGAAGCTCATTTGCCTCTCTCTCATCAAAGGCATATACCCTGAACATTTTATTTATATTCTCATCCTCAGCCTTAATAAGGCGGACTCTGGAATGATGATATTCGATTATAGGCGCTGATGCATTTGTAAATATTACAGGATTTACATTTTTCGTAGGCATATCAAAAATGAAAATACGGCCGATAACATGGAAGTTATTTGTGGTACAGTCCTCGGTCATGTCCGAATTGGAAAACTTTATATCCTTATAAATACCCTTAAGCTCATTGCTGGAGCTGTATTTATATTCGGAACCATCGGAGAACATGAGAGAACTGATTATCTCTCTTTCAGTGAGACTTCCGGATCTGGAAAATGATCCCTTTTCAAAATATTTCTCTGCTACAGGCTTAACAATATATTTCCTGTAATCCATCTTCATGTTATTTAATTCCACCTGCAGTTTTATTCTGTATGAGAGGAATCCGGCAAGAAACAGAAGGGAAATAGCCGCCAGAATGATACCATAAGAAAGCATCCAGCCCGTATGGTTCATGAATATAGAATAGAAAGCCAGAAAAACAAGAAAGAACAGTGTCGCATTGATACTGTTCACCAACCCCTTTTTCTTTTTTATACCTATAGCTTTTTCAAGTTTTTTAACGAATTTCTTCTTTTCCATTTATACGCCCCAAAATAAATTCTCCACTTAGATTATACCTCTTATAAGCCTAAAATACAATAAGAGGGCGACATTTTTTGTCGCCCTCTCAGAAAAACATTTACTATTTCATAACACTTAGTCCAGTATTGAAATGAACTCCTTTTCGTCCTCCTGTTTCTTAGGAACCTTTGGAACTGTAATGGTAAGGATACCATTTGTAAACTGAGCTTTTATATCTTCCTTTGTCACTTCTTTTCCTACATAAAAGCTTCTTTCGCACTTTCCGTAGAATCTTTCTCTGCAAAGATATTTTGGCTCCGGCTTTACAACCTCAGCTGCTTCTGTCTCGGCTGTCTGCTCCTGGGTATCAGTTGTTTCCTTTGTTTCCGTATGTTCGGCTGTTACTACAAGATATCCACTCTTAAGCTCTGCCTTTACATCGCTTTTGTCATAGCCTGGAAGTTCTAGCTCCAGTTCATATTTATCATCATACTCTTTGATATCTGTAGTACATCTTTTCTTTGGAAGCACTTCATTTCTAAGACGTTTTCCATAGGAAAACGGAAGACTCAATACTTCGTCAAACATGCCACTGAATTCATCATTAAATAAATTTGGATAATACATACATCATCACTCCTTTTCCTTTTATTGGTTTTCCTGATGATTATGTTATATCACTTTTATTAGCACTCGTCAACAGTGAGTGCTAATAATTCTGTGAACTTTTTGTGTCCAACTTTATTTACGCCACAGTAATCCATAAGCTTCATAGGCACGCAGTCACAAAGATACCTGGCAACTACTTTATAAGATTCTCTGTTTTCTTTTTTAAGCCACCAGTCTACTACATTAATAATACCGGAGGAATAAAAGAATATATAGAATTTGTATTCTGTAGGAATCTCCTCAACCCCTTTTAGGATTTTTATATTATTAATCATTTTATTTGCAAGGTATATCATGGTCTTATCTTTATAAGAATCCTGACCATTCATATTTTTGAATGCATTTATGATAAATCTGGCATGATTATCATAGCCTTGAATAAACTCCTCCATGGCCATTCCCCAATCAATAATGCCTTTTCCATATCTATCAAATATTGTGTCTATACGATTGCGGAATCTCCAGAATACCAGATCATACTTGTCTGAAAAATGATTATAAAATGTCTGGGTGGTGACTCCTGCATTTTCCGATATTTCCCTTACAGTTATCTTATCTATAGCCTTTGTTTTTGCAATCTCCGCAAATGAATCGCTGAGGAGCTCTTTAGTATCCTTTTTAGTCATATAGCATTTTCCTCACATTATATAAATCTATATTATATAACTTACGATGTGCTTTTCTGAATAACTATAGTAGCTATCTGGAAATAAATCCAGACAGAGCTTACATCCACAAGAGTAGAAAGCATGGGGGATGCCATGATAGCCGGATCCAGATTCAGCTTTTTCGCCAGCATAGGAAGTGAACATCCCATAAGCTTGGCCACAACAACGCAGAATATAAGGGTAAGAGCTATAACTATGGCCAGCTTAACATCTTTATACTGCAGATATATTCTTATCATATTTACTATGGCAAGAGAAATACCAACTATTATGGATACTCTTATTTCCTTCCAGACCGCCTTAAAATAGTCAGAAAGTCTTACTTCCCCCAGGGCCATACCTCTTATGATAAGAGTGGATGACTGGGTACCGCAGTTACCGCAGGTACCTGTGATCATTGGCATCAGGGCCACAAGAAGGGGCATAGTCTGAAATGCTATCTCATATCTTTCAATTATGGTTCCCGTAAGCATGGAGGAAATCATAAGGATCAGCAGCCAGGGCAGACGATTCTTTACATGCTGGAATACCCCGGTATCGAAATAGCTCTTATCCTGAGGCATTACGGCAGCCATCTTCTCAAAGTCCTCAGTGTTCTCTTCCTGGATGACATCTATAGCATCGTCGATGGTTACGATACCCACCAGTCTGCCTTCCTTATCCACTATAGGAATGGTATTCAGGTCATACTTGGCCATGGTCATGGCCACAGCTTCCTGGTCGTCCAGAGTATTTGCAGATATGAGATTGGTTTCCATCAGGTCACCGATGAGGGTATCCTTGGAAGTAAGGAACATATCCTTAAGACTAACGGTTCCCTGAAGCTTTCTGTGAGGATTTATAACATAGCAGGTATATATATCCTCTTTTTCATCAGCAGTTCTTCTTATCCTTTCAAATGCATCTGCCACTGTCATATCAGTTTTCAGACTCATATATTCAGTGGTCATGACAGATCCTGCACTGTCTTCAGGATATTTCAGAAGCTCATTTATCTGTTTACGTGTTTCCGGCTCTGCATGTCTGAGGATTTTATTTACCACAACTGCAGGCATTTCCTCTACCAGGTCAACGGCATCATCAATATACATCTCTTCGATGACTTCCTTGATTTCCCGCTCATTAAATGCCCTGATAAGGGTTTCCTGTTCCTCAGGATCCATTTCCGAAAATACGTCTGCCGCTTCCCCCTTCGGAAGCATTCTATATAAAATAAGCAGTTTTTCTTCAGGTACTTCCCCTAGAACTGTTGCCACGTCCACGGGATTTGCGTCATTCAGCAGTTTTCTTATCTCAGCAAATTTTCGTTCTGCCAAAAGCTCCATCAGATTTTCTACTACTACTTTGATATCTTCCATAGTATGCCTCCTTTCAAGCGAGGCACATCATGGTTATTTTGAGCCGCGCTCTATCGTTTCGACCTTTATCATATTTGTATTTCCGCTGCTGCCATTTACCAGGCCGCCGGTAATTACCACATTATCGCCCTTTTCAAGCCCCAGGGCATCAGTGGCTTCTATAACTGAATTTCTGAACATCTCTTCCATACTGTCAAATACACCACACATAACCGGAGTAAGTCCCCAGCTCAGGTTCAGCTTTCGCCAGACCTTCGCAGAAGTGGTCATGCCTATTATATCCACAGGACATCGGAAACGACTGACCATTCTTGCAGTCCTTCCGCTGAGGGAATTGACGATGATACATTTGGCATCCACATCTATAGCCATGGTACAAACTGTATGAGAAATGGCATCCAGCGTACTTCGGACTTCGAAATCCGCATTACGGAACCGCTTCTTGTAATGTATCTTTGATTCAGTAAACTCTATGGTCTCCACCATGGTTTTAAGTGCCTGGACCGGATATTTTCCGGAAGCTGTCTCACCGGACAGCATAACCGCAGAAGTACCATCATAGACGGCATTTGCCACATCAGATATTTCCGCTCTGGTAGGTCGCGGGTTCTTTATCATAGATTCCAGCATTTCTGTGGCGGTAATGACTCGGACACCCAGCATACGACACTTGGATATAAGGTATTTCTGAACAGAAGGAACCTCCACTCCGGGAATTTCCACACCAAGATCACCTCTGGCAATCATGATACCGTCTGCTATATCACATATATCCTCTATATTCAGAACACCTGAACGGTTTTCTATCTTTGCGATAATCTCAACATCCTTGCCACCATGCTCATCCAGATAAGCTCTCATTTCCTCAACATCCTTTTTTGAGGAAACAAAGGATGCAGCAACATAATCAGCACCCTGATCTATACCGAACTGAAGATCCTTTTTATCCTGTTCGCTGAGGAAGGGCTGATCAAATACTTTATTTGGGAAGTTCATGGATTTTCTGTCTGAGAGGATTCCTCCTGCCAGACATTCACAGATGGCATCGCTGCCTTTGATTTCTTTAACTTCAAATATAACGAGGCCATTATTGACAAGTATCCTGTCACCTATGGAAAGATTATCCACAAGATTCTTGTAGCTTACGGACACCCTGGTCTCATCACCGATTATGTCATCAGTTGTAAATGTGAAAGTATCACCGTCATTTATGGTGACACTGCCATCCTTAAAGGTCTTGATCCTATACTCAGGGCCTTTCGTATCAAGCATGATAGCTATAGGCTGTCGAAGGTCAGCTCTCACCTTTTTGATAAGGTCGAACTTTTTCTTATGCTCCTCATGTGTTCCATGTGAAAAGTTCAGTCTCGCAACTGCCATACCCTCTTCTACAAGTTTTCTGAGGGTCTCTTCGTTTTCACTTGCAGGTCCTATAGTACATATAACCTTTGTTTTTCTCATAATAAATAATGTCTCCTTAATTTGTTTCTAGAAGGAATGACCTCCACTGGAGGAGTGGCCGCCGCCACCTCCGCCGCCGCCACCTCCTGACGAGGAGGAACTTGGTGGATCGTATCTTCTGGTCTGATGTGTAAACACCTTCTGATAGTCAAGCAGATTCTGCTTTGTCTGTATTGCTGCCAGAAGCTCTTTCTCGGAAGGCTTGGCAACTGCAGAAAATGATTTGACCAGACCATAGGCTATCAGAAGTCCTATGATCATTGCAAGAAAAATATTTGAAACCAGCTTCATTGGCTGTGAAATCTTACCGCCGTCAAGAAGTATTCCTACTTCTTCAAAAACCTCAGAGGCACATTCATAATAATTCCCATCGGAAGCATATTTATATACATTATCCGAGATGGAATTGGCCTTGGAGCTGGATATTACGTAAGAAGCATCTCCTGAACTGTAAACTATAAGATGTCTGTTTGACATATCTATAAGAAACAGCACACCACTTACAGTATTATTTCCGTAAAGCTCATTGAATTTTGATCTGGCTACGGAATCAGAATCTCCATAGTTTTCATTGGTTGAATAAAATACTGCATGTCCATAAGTTGTACATGGCTCCATCTTTTCCAGAAGCCCCTGCTCCTGAC
Organism: uncultured Lachnospiraceae bacterium; assembly: GCA_902795855.1. Lineage (GTDB taxonomy): Bacteria > Bacillota > Clostridia > Lachnospirales > Lachnospiraceae > Eubacterium_Q. Next base: position 4,067 of record CADBMW010000151.1, on the reverse strand, counting down.
TGTCTGTGAGAAGGTCAGCATCATCAATGATCACTGCGTCATAGCTTCCTTCAGCCCTTGCTAAAATAGGAGCTGAGAGAACACTTATCATCATAAGTACAGCAAGCGCAAGTAAAATGACATTCTGTGATATATTCTTATTCTTCTTAAGCACGATCATCACCTCCCTGATACTTCTCAAACTGAGGTAATGGTCTCATGGCAAGAAGATTATGACATCTCATAAGATCTATGAGATTTAATATAACTCCCACCATAGCTACTATGGCAGCGCCATAATAGATGGCATCGCTGACCGGATTTAATACACTTACAACTGTGATCACACCCAGACTGATGGTTGTCCACAGAGTAGCAGGCAGTCCATTTTTGGACTGGGTATATTTTATCTCCTTGGAAATACTAATTGTCAGAATTATGGTTATAACAAGGAGAATCAGGCCTACAGCTCCGCCTATTACAGGCATATTAAGGCTGGAAACCGTTGCTGCCAGCATAGAAAACAGTCCCGGTGCAAACATACAGATTATGAAAACAGTCAGTATGACACCTAATGCTGTTCCATTTCCCTTTTTCTGAGCCTTTCTCTGTCTGGCTTCCTGTTTTTTCGCTCTTCTTATATCATTCTGTGTCAGCACGTATGTTCCATCGCTATTTTCAAAGGATGCACCCTTTTGCGCCTGCATACGACTTCTCTTCTTTTCATCTATAACAGACAGCATTCCCAGGTCATCATCATAGTTTTCCTTGGCTATGATTTTTTTGATTTCGGAATTGTACATCAGCACACCCACAAATCCCAGTATAGCCACAAGGATTACAAGAATGTTTGGAGTTACAGTCAGGAAAAGCTGTAACAGCGCAAATATAATGCCTGATAGGATGAGCGAACACAGAAGGAATTTGGGAACACTCATAGGAATATCCGCAGATACCTTTCCTGTCTGACCATTCACAGTAGCATAGGCTACCCTGTCCTTGTTTCTGTAGGACATGAACCATACAGGGAACATGGCAGATCTGATAACATTTATCCTGGTATCAATTTTGCTTTTCACAGTCTCCTTGGATTCATCAAAGGAATTGGAACTCATGGGGCTCTTTTTCCTGATGTAATTATAAGAGCTCTCCTGAGCAAGTTCCACAGCTGTATCTCTATAGGTTGCGCTGGACACATCGGCCACATCAGCATAGTAGCCCGAAAGAAATGCCGGACTGAATCTGGTGATATCCTTTACATTGTATGGTGCTATGGATGCACTGATATCATCTGCAAAGGATGAAGATGCATCATAGGAAACTCCATTGTAATAAGAATCCATCCTACCGGAGCAAAGATAATGATCAGTTATTATATAGTCTCCGCTTCTGTGAGAAGTGGAGGTCTTCACACTGACATTTCCATTCTGGGACATATCATAGAGCCAGTATGGCATATAGATTCCTCTGAAGGAATCTGCCTTTCCGGCTTCTCTATAGGATTTGGGAGCAAAGATTGCTCTCTTTATAAATCTGGAAAATGAATCCTCACATTCCTTTTTACTTCTCTTAAAAGGGATGATAAGCTCGGGACGCTTTTCTTTTGTGAGTCTGCTCTCCAGAATATTTGAAGAACCACAATAACTGCAGAATGCTGCAACAGCTTCATCGGTGGAGCATATCTCACCACCGCACTGAGGACATCTGTATATTGTAACATCATATTCAGTACTTTCCTCAGCTCCGCCGGCATTATCGAAGCTATATGGTTCATATGAACTTGAACAGGATTCGCATTTTAACTTCTGTGTATATACATCAAATTTTAATGCTCCTCCACATCCGGGACATTGAATCATAATGCACCCCCTTCATAATAAAAAATCGGCCTTAACCATACCTAATTATCTTATCATTCATACGCTTTAAAGTCAATTCAGACGGACAACGACCACCCTTTTGACATATGTTCATTTTTCGGGTAAAATATGAGGGATGGTGCTTGTAAAAACACACTATAAATCAACCATTTTAAAGGAGGTATATCAAATGGAAGGTATCAAAAAGTATATCGCTGAGTTTATTGGTACGTTCACACTCGTATTTATGGGATGCGGTACAGCTATGCTGGTAGGATGCGACTCTGAATATGGTGGCGGCTATATTCTGACAGCCTTTGCCTTTGGTCTGGCTATTATAGCTCTCGCTTACGGAGTTGGAAACATTTCCGGAGGACATGTTAATCCTGCTGTATCACTGGGAGTTCTCATCAGTGGTGGAATGACCATAACAGATTTCTGTGGCTATGTTGTAGCTCAGATTCTTGGAGCCCTTGCAGGTTCTGCACTTCTTGACTGTATATTCAAGCTTGGCGGACTCGAGGACATGACAGGCGGACTTGGTACAAACGGACTTGGAGGTGTTAATGATAACATCGCCGCAGGACTTATCGTAGAGATAATCCTTACATTCCTTTTCGTAATTCTTATACTTGGAGTTACATCAAAGAATCAGACACATGGATCATTCGGAGGCCTTATAATAGGTCTTACACTTGTGGGTATCCACATTATAGGAATCGGACTTACAGGTACAAGTGTTAACCCTGCAAGAAGCCTTGGTCCTGCTATAGTAGCAGCTATCGACGGAAATACTGCTCCTATCTCAGTTGTCTGGGTATTTATAGTAGCACCACTTATCGGAGCAACTCTCGCAGCATTAGTATATGGTTTCCTTGAGGGAAGCAAGGCTGAAGCTGCTGAATAATAGATAACAGAGCATTAGTTTTTAATTTAGACATTAATGCATTTTAAAAGCCGGTCGCAACTGCGACCGGCTTTCTTTTATGTTTTATTTTTATTGTTGTCCGTGGCAAATACTATGGCTCCAAAAAGAAATGGAACCACCATACTGTAGAATCTGTAGAGTATAACTACTGTGGCCGCCGTATTTCCGTAAAGGGGAGCAAAGAGAAGGGTCACAACAAATTCCAGGGTTCCGGCACCGGCAGGTGCCACCATAACCGTTCCTATCATGTTGGCTACTGCCATAAGAGTAAGGGGAATCAGAAAATCCTTTATAGTTACATCCCCTCTCAGGCTTAGAGCCGTAAAAACAGTTATACCCGACACTGAGTACCAGAGAGCCATCTTCAGCATTTTGAGAAATGTGACCTTCAGACACAGGGTTTTATGCTTCCAGAAATAAAGTCCTGCATCATTGAAGGTATAAAGCTTTCCAATAATCACATCTCTTTTTCTGTCAGCACTGACACCTTTTATATTTTTTATAAGACCTTCGCTTCCTATAAGCTTCTTCACCAGAAATGCCAGAATCCCCACAGCCTTCTTTGATACTGACACCAGCAGAAGTACTGTCACTATAATAAGGGCCACCAGCGTTCCCAGAATTCCCCACTTGGCATATTCCCGAACCGTACTTATTCCACCGGCGTAGAGAGTTATAAATCCCACAACACCCAGGATAGTAACTCCCAGCTTCTGATAAGCATACTGGGCTATGGTTATTCCCGAAGAACGTCCCGGATCTATGCCGGTCTTGGATATATAGTAGACCTCAGCTATTCCACTCAGTGACCCCAATGAGATCAGTTTGTAAAAGGCACAATAGAGACCGCATTTAAATGCTTCAAACCAGGTCATCTGTCTTTCTTCATACATGGTCATATCATGAATGATACGCCCCTCCACCACAAAGTGAAGGGACGTAGCTAATAGACATAGTATGGATGTTATAACAGGGAAATGTCTCATTTCCCTGAAAGCATCATTTATCTCATCATTCTTCCAGAAATAAACTATTACGATCGCAGTTAGTATAATAATCCATTTTATTATGTTTCGGATTATACCTTTTTCACGTACAGATCTTTTTTCCTTTTCCACGACTTATATTTACTTCCTCTTTCCGAAAAGACTGAGAAGTCTGAGGAACAGATTTATAAAATCAAGATAAAGCTCCATGGCACCGTAAAGTCCCAGGACATTTACAGATAAACCTGTGTTCTCAGTTGTAAGTTTCTTTATCTTATTTACATCATAGATTGTGATACCCATGAATATAACTAT
>CADBMW010000150.1 GCA_902795855.1 uncultured Lachnospiraceae bacterium | reverse complement strand
GAGATGAAAATCTTGCAGGTGAGTTTTTTTAAACCATGTTTAAACCTAAAATCCCCCTTAAATAAATTCCCCAGATGTGGTACAATAGTTTCATCGACTTTACAACTTTAGGGGGACTGTTATGGGGGAAAACAGCAACGGAACCTTTGATGCATTAGGGGAGATTGCATTAAAAAAGGTTATTTCAAAAAATCAAAAATCCTGGAAGTATATTCATGAGGTATGTGATACATCTCCAGGTAATCTAAGGAAGACGGCCATTGAGGATGGAACGTGCAAATACACTTATGAAAACATGTTTCGTCAGTGGGAGCGGTATGCTTCCGTGTTTTCTGCGCTTGGTATGGGACAGAGTGAGAATTCCCGGGTAGGAATTCTTGGTTCTATCAGTGCGGAAGTTATATTCTCAATTTACGGCCTGAATATGACAGGTGCGGATGTATCAGTCATCCCATCCTACAGTGCACTTATGCCCAGCAAAGTAATAAAAACCATAGAGGATGAAAATCTTACGGATTTCATTATCACGGATGACTTTGCTCAGGTAAATCTAATATGTGATCTTTTAGTCCAAAGGAATAATCTTGGTCTGAAAAATGTGATCATTCTTCATATTCCTGTTACAGGGGTTACAGTGTCTCCTATGCTGACTGCAGCTCAGGAGGCAAAATATCAATATCTGAAAGGGCAGTTCCGTCCTATTTGTATGGATGAACTGCTTAAAATCTATGAGTATTATCCCATAAACTATGCGGATGACTCCGGTTCTGAAACATCTCTTATACTTCATACATCCGGCACAACCGGTGGTACAGGAAAGCCTGTGCCTCTATCTGACTGTGCTGTAAATTCTGCGGTCTCAGCTTTCTATGACATGCCTGAGCTTGAACTTCCCTGGGATGATCTTGTTACGGCAGTAAGCGTTGATCTAAGTAATGCATATGGATTTATCGACCAGGTACATCTTCCTTTTGCCATGGGCGCAAAGGTGATAGTAAATCCGGGTGGAATCCTGAATCCGTGTTTCTATAAAGCAATTCCAAAACATAAGATAACATTTTTATTTACCATCAGCGCCATGTTTTTAAGATGGCTTAAAATGCCCGAAAAAAAAGCTTTTGATTTTTCGAGTATTAAATTTGCCGTACTTGGAGGAGCTGCAGTTTCTGTTGAAGAGAAAAAATCATTTCTTGATTTTATGCATAAAAATAAAGCCGGAGACGTTACTATCTTAAATGGATATGGAGTATCCGAGCTTGGTGGAGCCTGTTGTCTTTCGACAAAGGACATAGAGGACGAAGCCATAGGTTATCCGATACCGGAAATAAAGGTACGTCTTTTTGATGATGAAAAGCTCAGCTTTCTGGCTCCGGACAAACCGGGAGAAGGAGTACTCTATCTGAATTCACCGGCTATAGCAACTTTAAAGTTAGACGGAAAAGAAGTAGTTAAGACGGAAATGATCGACGGGGAGCCATATATCTGCACCAATGATCTGGTGAAGATGGAAAAGGACGGAAAGCTCACATTTCTTGGAAGAGCCAGCCGCTACTTTATCAATGAGGACAGCAAGAATTTCAAAGCAGGACGTGTTGAAAATGAATTCGCAAAACTACCGGAAATTGAAAGCTGCTGCGTCATTCCTGTATACATTAAAACTACTCATGACAATATTCCCATGCTCTGCGTAAAAATGAATACGGAAATGGAATATTCGAAGGATGCGGTGCTTAAGGCTCTGAAGAAGATATATATGGATGAGAAGATTCTCACTGCCGATAATATTCCTGCCAGGGTCAAAATAGTTGAAGAAATGCCGAGGAACGGAAACGGTAAAATTGATCTGTATAAGCTCCGCAAGGATGAGATAGAAGGCTTAACTTATACCATAGACGTGAGATGCAGGAAAAATCAGATATGTGATATTAAAATTGTTCCTTATGAAGATGGACCGGCTGATATGATAAAAGAAGTATTTGATGGACTATCAGCAGAATTAAAGGGAAATCTTCCACATAATAAAATATTAAATACTAAGGAGGGGTACAAAATGAGTAACAAAAATAATCTATTTGAGGGATTAAATGCAATGAATCAGATGGGTAAACAGATGATGAATAACATGATGAACGGAATGGGACAGAAGAACCAGACTCCGAATTTCTGCAACATGTCATTTCCATGTATGCCTGATATGTCAAAGGCTATGGAAAGCATGCAGCAGATGCAGAATATGGCATTTGGTATGATGCCTAACATTCCACAGCTTAACCAGATGATTAATTCAATGCTCCAGATGAATCTTATGGCACTTAATATGATGCAGAAAACCATAGATCAGAATACACAGATGATGAATCAGTATATGGAGCTTATGGTTGATTTCAATAAGAACGCCATGAAAGATGGATGTGAGGAATGTGAATGTGAAGCAGCTGACGAAGAAGCGGTAGAAGAAGCGGTAGAAGAAGAGGAAGTTGTAGAGGTAGAGGCCGCTGAACCTAAGAAGAAGCCAAGAGCAAAATCAACAGGCACAAGAAAAACTACAGCAAAGAAGACTGCTGAGAAATAGACTTCTGATGATTAGGAGCGAGTAGTATGACTGAAATAAATAATGATCAATGTGTATGGAAATACATAAAAAGCAGAAATACCAGGGAAAAGTCCCAGCTATGCCGAACTGCTTTGATCGACTGTACCAGAGAATATACATATGGTCAGATGTTTGTAGAATGGGAGCATTATGCCAGGGTGTTTTCAGCCCTTGGTATAACGGGGGAAAACAATTCCCGTGTAGCTGTTGCAGGTACAATATCTGCGGAGCCCCTTTTCTCATTTTACGGACTCAATATGACCGGTGCGACAGTATCTATGTTCTCATATCCTGACTTTCTTCCAACCGGACAGTGGAAAACCATGGTGGAAAAGGAAAAGATAACCGATCTTATTCTTTCAGATATAATGGTAAGTCCGGAGACCTGGCCGGAAATAGAGGAGGCCGGGGAAAGCCTGGGGCTCAGAAATATTATATTGCTGCATTCACTGCTTGGTGGTCCATGTACCGGTCCTGCGGAGCTGGTATATAATGAACTGAATTATCACAGACTAAGGAAAACTCCGGGTACTGTTTTTATGGGTGACCTGATAAAAAAGTACGGCTCCACGCCCATTAAATTTGGTGCTGATGACCCGGATCACCTTGCTATCATAACACATACTTCGGGATCTACGAAGGGAACCAGAAAACCACTGCCCTATAAAGAGCGTGCACTGAATATTACAGCTACCAATTTCGGAAATGGATTTCATGATTATTCCGAGGGGAGCGACGATGTTTCTTTACGTCTTGCACCAAGCTTTGATTTCAGTTCATACCTTTGTATGTGCGGTATAATTAACGCTGATCTTGCCATAGGCGATACGGTTGTTCTTACATTTTTCGGATTCCTTCATCCGAAGTTTATAAAGGCAGTTGAGTATTATAAGATCAATGTTCTATTTACCTCAGGCTTCATGATCGACAGCTGGCTGAAGCGGGATGATATGGATGATGTAGATCTGTCATCACTTAAACTGTTTAGCTGCGGCGGATCCTATATACCCGTTGATAAGGTAAGGAAATATAATGAGTTCGCTCGTAAACACGGTTTTGATAAAGGAATAGGACGTGGTTACGGTATGTCGGAGGCCGGTGGAGCACAGCTTTATGTACCGGCGGGAAATGAAGAAGATATACTGGGATTTCCTTCATCAAATGAAGACATCCTCATTAAGGATGAAAATGATGAAAAGTTCTATACATCAAAGGACGGCGTCAGAACCGGAACTATGTATATTGCTTCAGATTCTTTATGTACTAACGTACTTGACGGGGAGGTTCTTTTCGAGTTTACCGAGATAAACGGAAAGAATTTTATATGTACTAATGATCAGGTACGTGTTAATTCCAATGGCAGCATCTCATATGCCGGACGTATGGACAAGTTCTTCGTTAACAATGACGGAGTTCGTTTTGAGGCCGGTATCGTGGAAAATGAGATGGATAAACAGCCGGGAATTGATAAATGTGCAGTTGTTCCCGTACTGGATAAACGCATACATGATACTGTGCCGGTGTTATATATTATTCCCGAGAACAAAGACAGTGATGTATGTACGGATGTATTAAATGCACTAACTAAAATCTTTATAGAAGACGGACTGGATTCATCGTCAAGTCTTCCGTCGCAGTTCGTAATCGTAGACAGCATTCCATGTAATTCTAATGGAAAGATTGACGTATTTAGAATTACCAGAGAGCGTCTGAAAGGAACTGCGTATAACATTAAATCTGAGAGAAAAAATGGGAAACTGGAAAAGATTGATGCAGAGTTTTCAGATGTGACCAGCAGTATCACCGGTGGTACACTTCCTGAAGGAATGGGAGGCGGCTCCGCATTTAATCTGTTTGAACTATTTAATAACTGATAAGGAGATACTACAATGTTTGATTTATTTAATGGCCAGATGAATCCTTTTATGTCTATGATGAATCCATCTGACAACACAGAGAGTGACGACAATACAAATGGCATGAACATGATGAATATGATGAATAACATGAACCCTATGAATTTCATGAACAATATGAACAACATGAATCCCATGCAGTTCATGAATGGAATGAATAATATGAATCCCATGCAGTTCATGAGCAATATGAGTAATATGAATCCCATGAATTTAATGAGTGGAATGAATGACGCTAATATGATGAATAACATGAACCCTATGCAGTTGATGTATTCTACATTCATGATGCAGATGCAGATGTTTCAGATGATGCAGAATATGTGTATGATACCTCTTCAGTTTATGCAGATGATGCAGAATAATATGAACTCATCTGAAGAGGGTGTTGATGAGGAAAATGTAGAGGAAGAAGTTCCAGAGCAGAATCAGGCAGGTTTCAAGCTGGGAAACTTTACCATTCCTCCTGAAATATTATCAAAGCTCATGCAGATAGATATGTCACCTGAAAATCTGAGCAAGCTGCAGAAGTTTCTTGATTTTGCATTTAACATTGCTCCGGAAAAGAAATGATACTCTTTGGGGGTGATTTTGAATGGCTAAAAAAGACAGTGTTGGAAAAAAAATAAAAAGAGAACTTACCAGAGCCATGCTCGAACGTACTCAGAGCATGGACATGAAAAAAATGATGAACATGTTCGGCTCTGCGGAACCTGTAACATATGATGATGTAAAAGAGACTCTTAATGTTGCATATGTAAACAGAGACGAAGTAGCTCTTGCTATGGACATCTTTGAGCCGGTGCATGAGGATAAAACAGAACTCCCCGTAATAATAATACTTCACGGTGGCGGACTTTTTATGGGTGACCGCGGACTGGAACGCCCTTATAGCCGTTTGCTTGCACATAAGGGATATCTTGTATTTTCCCTGGAGTACAGGCTTGCACCAAGAGCTACTATAGGTGAACAGCTGGATGATGTCTGTGCCGGTATGGATCATGTGGGACGTATGCTGGTTAAATATGACGTTGATTTTGGTCGTATATTTCTTGTGGCAGATAGTGCAGGTGCTTATCTTGCAGCATATGTTACAGCCATGCATGAATCTGAAAAGCTCTGTAATACTTTAGGCTACAAACCATCCAGGATGACTTTTGCTGCAGTAGGATTTTTGAGTGGTATGTTTTATACTAACAAGACTCTGCAGGATCAGATATACGGAGATAAGAGGACAGATGAAAAATTCTTAAAATACATGAGTATTGAGAATCCTGAGATTGTAAATAACATTCCTCCTGCATTTTTGCTCACAAGCTGTGGCGATACATTTAATAATTTTTCAATAAAGTTTAATAAGGTACTTAAGGCTGCGGGAAAGACTTCAAAGCTTGTATATTTTGGTGATGAAGAGCTGCAGCATGTATTTCCTATAACAAATCCTGAACATCCAAAGAGCATCGAGGGAACTGATAAGATGCTTGCATGGTTTGAGGAGCAGGCTTCAATCAGACACGAAAAGAGAAAACCGAATTCAGAATTAGCCAATAAGAAAAAGGCTCTTAAGAAACAAATTGAAGATGGCAGCTTTGCAAATCAGAAGGTATGGTCAAATCTTAAAAAGCGTATACTGGTGGATCCAGATATGGCGAATAAAACAGCCATATACGATTGTACCCGCAGATATTCATATGGGGACATGTTTAGTGAATGGGACAGATATGCAAGAGTATTTTCAGCTCTGGGAATCACTTCAGAAAATGAGTCCAGAGTAGCACTTGCAGGTACCATTACAGCTGAGCCGCTTTTTGCGCTTTATGCTCTGAACATGACGGGAGCACAGGTATCTCTATTTTCATATCCTGATTTTCTTCCTAACGGCATGTGGAAGGAAATGCTGGAGAAGGAGAATATAACAGATCTTATCATTTCCGACATCATGGTTACAGCTGATATGTGGGAGAAGATAAAAGAAGCGAAAGAAAAGTTTTCCATAAGAAATGTCATACTACTTCATTCACTTATGGGGGGACCATCCATAGGACCGGCTGAGCTGATATATAATGAATTTAATTATCATAGTTTAAGGCGAAAACCTGATACTGTTTTCATGAGTGATCTTCTGGAACAATATAAAGATGAAGAGATAAAATATGATGAGTCGGATGGCAGTGGACTTGCCTTTATAACACATACTTCGGGAACTACACACGGAACACGTAAAATGCTTCCGTTCACCGATATGATGTTTAATAAATCGGAAGAATTAATACCTGACGGATTCCGTACCTTCATCCCGGAAAATGTTAAGGAAAAGCAGCTTACAAATCTGCTGGCATTTGACTATAGTTCCATAATGGCTCTTTCCGGAATGGTTCATAAAAATCTTTTGTCCGGGGATATAATAGTGATGACATTCTTTGGATTTATGCATCCAAAGTTTATACGTGCAATTGATTACTATAATGTAAGTCTTCTGACAATAACCGGCTTTATGGTAGATAAATGGCTTGATCTGCCTAATACGGAAAATCTTGACTTATCATCTCTTAAGATGGTTGGTATTACCGGAGGATATGTACCTCCAAGCAAGATGGAACAGTATAAGGAATTCTTCAGTTCCCGTGGCTATAAATACGATATTACCACAGGCTATGGAATGTCAGAGTCTGGCGGGAAAATCCTTTTCAATACCGTTGGTTTATCAAATGAGAGCGAAAGCGCTGATATACTTGGCTATGTAAAGGATATGGAAGAATCTCTGATAAAAGATGAAAATGACGGAAAATTCTATAAGCCGGATGAAGGTCCTCGTACCGGTGTGCTATATTTAACATCTGATACCCGACCTGATAATCAGATGGACGGTAATGTGATATTCGAATATACAAATATAGATGGAAAAGACTATGTCTGCACCAATGATCTGGTGCGGGTAAACGAAGATATGAGCATATCATACGCCGGAAGAATGGATAATTTCTTCGTAAATAACGAGGGAAAAAGATTTGAAGCAGGTATTGTTGAAGCAGGTATAGCCACTTATTCGGAAGTTAAGGAATGCGCTGTGGCACCTGTAATGGAAAAACGAATTCACGATACCGTACCCGTTCTTTACGTGGTACCGGCAAATGCACAGTCAAAATCTTCGGAAACTATACGTAAAATTTTGGTAGATGCGTATATTAAGGAAAAGAAGATACCGGCAGATAATATTCCATCTCAGTTTATCATGGTAGATTCTATTCCGCTGAATTCAAATGGAAAGCTTGATATATACAGGCTGACCAGAGAAAGATTAGATGGTGATGCATACAACATAGAACCGGTATATGACGGAAAAAAACTGGTTGATATACAGATAAAGCATGTAACAGGATTAAATAGCATGACAGCAGGAACACTTCCTCATGGCATGGAAAATAATTCTGCATATAACGCATTTGACATGTTTTTCTCAGCATCATCCAAAGACTCAGTATCATTTGAAAAATTCTTCGATATATCACGCTTCAATCCGTTAATGCCATGGAAGATGTTCATGCCGGATATGTCTGATATAAAGAAACAGATTCCAAAGCCGCAGGTACCTGAAGGCGTAACAAAGGCCGTACTCAAATACGGCAACAGGATCACCAGCATTCCAAATGGCAGAAAACACATCACGCACGATTTTGAAGAGTGAGTGGAAAAACGAAATCTCGACTCGCACCGGGGAAGGCGCTCCCTGAGAATTGTTTTTCCTAATGGGTGTTGAAATGGGGAGACCATGGTATGGAAGATAGAAAAAATAAAACCCTGAGCGTTGTTGTGATAGGCGGAATATGTGTAATTCTTATCATAATAATCGGAACCTTCTGGACCGGGCAAAATGCAAGCAAGGATACGGAGCTTGCGGTACATTCCGTAAGTCTTTTGTATCTGGATGAGCTGGCAGGTAGACGAGAGCAGGTTGTGGAAAACAATCTTCAAAAACGAATCGAGGATATGGATATGGCGCTGGCCCTTATGACCAAGGATGACCTGAGTGATTCCCGGCATCTTCGTGACTATCAGGCAAAAATGAAGAAGATATATAAGCTTGAAAAGTTTGCCTTTGTAGATACAACAGGTCTGATTTATACCTCTAAGGGAAATCAGACAAATATAGATGATTATCATTTTGATTACCTGACTATAGCCGAGCCGGAGATATCGGTTTTAAATATACATGAAGATAAAAAAAAGGTTATCATAGCTGTTCCGGTTGATATAGAATTTATGGGGGAGACGTTTGTTGTATGCTTCATGGAAATCGATATGGATGAAATGCTTCAGGGTGTTTCCATGAAATCAAACGATCAGGAGATAACCTTCTGTAATATTTATACAAGTGATGGTATAGCTCTCAGCAACACTGTCCTGGGCGGGCTTGCCAAGGAAGATAATCTGCTGGAGGCCCTGCAGCAAGCTGAATATGACAAGGGGTACAGCTATGATAAGGTGAAATCCGATTTCGAAAATGGTGTAAGTGGTGAGATAACCTTTGTATACAATAGCATTCACGAAACCCTTAGCTATGTACCGGTAAAGGGAACCAACTGGCTGCTGACCTACCTGATACGCGAAAGTGTAATAAGTGAGGAGATAGAGTCCATATCAGATGGAATCATCACTAGAAGCCTGTTCCAGTCAATTCTCACTGCCGCAATACTGATAGCATTATTTACATATGCCATAATTCAGATAAAAGAAAATAACAAACTTGTGGTGGAGAAAGAAGCAGCCGAAGCCGCAAACCGGATTAATGAGGAAAACCTGGAGCAGAAAAGAATTCAGGAGCAGGTTCTGAGTGATGCTCTTGAAGTAGCAGAACAGGCTAATAACTCTAAAACAGTATTTTTGTCAAACATGAGTCATGAAATCCGTACTCCTATGAATGCCATTATCGGTCTGGATATCCTGGCTCTTAGAAATCCCGATCTTCCTGATGAAACCAGAGATTATCTGGAAAAGATTGGAGAAAGCGCAAGACATCTTTTAGGACTTATAAATGACATTCTGGATATGAGCCGTATTGAATCCGGTCGAATGATTCTCAGGGATGAAGAGTTTTCATTCAGATCCATGCTGGAGCAGATAAATACCATGGTAATGTCCCAGTGTAAAGAAAAGGGACTTAAATATGAATGTACCATGGTGGGAGGCGTCAGCGATTATTATGTTGGCGATGACATGAAGCTGAAGCAGGTGCTCATCAACATTTTATCAAATGCCATTAAATTCACGGATCCTCCGGGAAGTGTACACCTGTCAGTGGAAAGGACGGCCACATTTAAAGATCAGTCTACCATCAAATTTGTAATCAAGGATACAGGAATAGGTATGGATAAGGAATTTATTCCTAAGATATTTGATTCCTTTACCCAGGAGGATAGCATCAGGAGTAATAAATACGGAAGTACTGGTCTGGGAATGGCTATTACAAAAAATATTGTCACGCTTATGAACGGAACCATCAGTGTGGAATCCGAAAAGGGCGTAGGAACTGAGTTTACTGTCATAATAACCCTGAGGAATTCTGAATATCAGGGTGTGGAAACCAAATATATCAACCCAAATGATATGAAGGTTCTGGTGGTGGATGATGAAGATATAGCAGCAGAACATGCAAGACTGATACTTGCAGAGGTGGGTATAAATGCCGATGTATGTGAAAATGGTGAGAATGCTCTCCATATGCTGGAGATAGAACATGCAAAGCATACTCCGTATAACCTGGTTCTTCTGGACTGGAAAATGCCGGAAATGGATGGACTGGAGATTACAAAGGAAATAAGAAAGAGATATGATAAAGAAACCACGGTCATTATCCTTACTGCCTATAATTGGGATGAGATAATGGACGAGGCGCTTCATATTGGAGTAGACAGCTTCCTGGCAAAACCTCTTTTTGCATCAATAGTTATAGACGAATTTGAGAGGCTGGCAAGAAAGAATAATATGAGTATTTTCCAGGAGAAGAGCCGGACTGACCTTAAGGGGAAGAGGATTCTTCTTGCTGAGGATATATTGATAAATGCCGAAATCATGAAGGAAATAATCATGTCGAAGGAGGCTGAAATAGATCATGCTGAAAATGGCAAGATAGCTCTGGAAATGTTTGAAAACAGTGAACCGGGATATTACAATGCCATCCTTATGGACGTTCGTATGCCGGAGATGGACGGACTTGAAGCCACAGCTGCCATCAGGGCACTTGACAGGGAAGATGCAAAGAAGATTCCTATAATTGCACTTACTGCCAATGCATTTGATGAGGATGTTCAGAGATCTCTTCAGGTGGGAATGAATGCTCATTTGTCAAAGCCGGTTGAACCGGATCATCTGTATCAGACCATTGAAGAGCTGATGTGGGAAGCAGAACATATGAAGTAGAAAAAAACAGGCGACAGGGTTTTATCCTCTGTCGCCTATTTAATTACGTTTTTATTTCACTTGCCCGTATATTACATTGTCGGTGCCTGTGGTTTAGCAGGTTGTTTTTCCTGTTCATAAAGTCGCTGGCTTTCTTCTGAAAGCAGAGTATTTTTATGCTGCTCTACCTCAGCATCACGATTAGCGCTTATCAGTAAAGTTGGATTCATTTTGGACATTGCCTGAAGTGTTTCATATACATGAAGAGCTGTTCTGATTCTTGGCTGCTCATATTTCTTCTTATTATTAAGTGTTACTCTGTCAATGCCCTTATCAAAATCCTTAGCTCTGTCCTGTTCCTTCTTGTCAAGATAGGATCTTACATCATTCATGATAATGTTTACTTTAACACTGAAGAGTTTTTTCATCTGATCATATTCTTTAGTATTTACCTTGGACTCGTCTGCAAAGAATTTTTTAAATGAACTAGCCCATCTGTCTAATTCTTCCATATGACGACGTAAATCCTTGTACTGATTTGACTTGTTAAGCATGAGCTTTGGATCATAATGTTTAAGGTCGCCGCAAAGCTTGTGAAGATCAGCACACACATTTGGAAATCCCTCTTTGGAGAAATCATAAAACTCACCAAGATTTCCATTTGGTCTCTTTACTGCGCCTCTGTAAGGAATAGGTGTGACAAAGTCATCCTTCAGACCATAGTGTGAAGGAAGCACAGATTTTTCCTTTACAGTATCGGAAATCTTCTGCTCCGGTCTCTTTTCCTGAAGAACATTCAGATCGTCCTTCAGTTTATCCTCAGCAAGATCCATCATGAAAAGGAGTTCCTGTGATGGTCTTGGATTATTAGCAGTATAATTTATTTTCCAATCCTTGATGTCTGTAATTATATTGTCGATGCTTTCGGTACATTCATTAAGATGCTCCGGAAGAATCATATTTGGATTCTTGCCTGTATTAAATGGTGCCAGCTTATTATATACGGAAAGAAGGTCTTTCTGAATACCGATAAATCCCTGTACATCGATATTCTGGTTACGCTGCTTACGGATAATATCTGCAGCATGATTTGTTATAGGAGAAAGACTGAATATCTGAAGATGGCCACTCTTTACCTTAACGCCGGTATTTACAGGTGCAGTCTTTTTAACCTTTGGCTTTTTTGCAGGGCCGGTATATTTAACAGGTTCTCTGCCCTGTGCAATTCCGTACTTTGGTGCAAGATTTGCAAATGATTTTGCTGCATTGGAAACACTCATGGTATTTGGCTTCATTCGATTCAGAACGCTGTAATCATCTATCATCTTTTCCTTTGCTATATTCATATAGAAAAGAACTTCCGGATTTGCATTATCATGAGCATCATACTTTTTCATGAGGTTATCGATATCAGTAACTAAAGAGCTTGACTGATCCTTGAGGTTTTCCAGCTGCTGTGCATTTGGAATGACCGGCTGAGTTCCTCTTCTTGGATTAAATGGCTGAACACTGGTAAAAAAGTTCTGACATTTCTGATTAACTCTGAGCATAAGCTTCTTATCAACATTAGGATCCTTGGATGTAAGGTCAGTGATCTTATTCAGGATCTCATTTATGGTCCATACCTGAAGATATCTTTCCAGATTAGGATCATTACTACGGTTTGGCTGTACAGGATTCTGCTGATAGAAATCATTTACATTATCCTGAGATGGCAGATCTATATTATTTATCTGGTTATTGTCAGGCATAAATGGCTGTTGGAAATTCTGATTGAATGGCTGCTGGAAATTCTGATTAAATCCCTGAGTCTGGTTCTGAAATTGATTTTGGTTCTGGAACTGATTCTGATTCTGACCCGGAGCAAAGTTCGAATCTACAATAGAACGACCATAGAAATCCCTCAGAGTATCAGCTGAAGGGAGCTCCTGACCCTGGAACTGAGTCTGGTTCTGGAACTGATTTTGACCTTGGAACATATTCTGATTCTGGAACTGATTCTGATTATGGGCCTGATTTGCAAGCTGGATATTAAGTCTGTTAACAGAATCTTCCATGGACCTGAGACCATAGTTATTATCATTCCGCAGGTTATTGTTTTCTACCATCTGCTGATAGTTCTTTACAACCTCCTGGAAAGTTGTATTTGCATAATAATCAATTGTTCCAAGTACAAGAAAATCTGACTGAAGATGATTATAAAGAAGGTTCAGAGCATTATTATAATCATTATTCATATTAGGATTCATAGAATAATT
>CADBMW010000149.1 GCA_902795855.1 uncultured Lachnospiraceae bacterium | reverse complement strand
TGATACAGTGATAAAAAGCGGAGATTTCGACTGCATTAAGATGCATAAGGTTATGCTGTGAATGTCACTGAAAAAGTTATGTGAAAGAAACGATTATGATGAGACTACGACCATATAAAAAAGAGGATGCGGAGACTATTATTTCCTGGAACAAGGATGCAAGGGCATTTTATCAGTGGAGTGCAGGCGTGATGGGAGATTATCCTATTACGAAGGAAGAGTTCGGATTTGTGGAGTCGCTGATGGCATTTACGGCATTGGATGAAGAAAAGACTGTAGGTTTTTTTACATTTAGAAATCCGGAAGGCAGGATGGATGAACTGCGTATAGGCTTTATTATTCTTGATCCTCAAATAAGAGGGTGTGGAAAAGGAAAAGAAATGTTAAAACTTGCGCTTAAGTATGCTTTTGAAATATATGGTGCAAGGAGAGTGTCGCTGGGGGTTTTTGAAAACAATGAACCGGCATATTATTGCTACAAAGCAGCCGGATTTGAGGATGTTATTCTTGATGAAACAGAAACCTATCAGGTTCTAAATGAAGTATGGAAGTGCAAGGAAATGGCGATAGAAAGTTAAGTATATGGAACAAGAGGTATAAGAAATGGATATTAAAGAATTAATCAAAGCAAGACATAGTGTGCGTCGGTTCAAGGATGTACCAGTGAATGATGAGCATAGAGCGACGCTTGACGAATTGGCAAAGAGTCTGAGCGAGGAGAGCGGATTAAACATCCAGGTTATTTATGATGATCCGGATTGCTTTAAAACTATACTTGCTTATGGAAGCTTTAAGAATGCTGTAAATTATATAGCCCTGATAGGCGATAAGAAGATGGAAGATCTTGCTGAGAAATGTGGTTACTACGGACAGCAAATGGTTCTGAAGGCTCAGGAGATTGGCCTTAATACCTGCTGGGTTGGAGGCACATATTCTAAAGGAAAGTGCAAGGTAGATACTGAAAAGGGCGAAAAACTCGTATGTATTATCGCCCTTGGTTATGGTGAAGATGAAGGCGTTAAGCATAAGTCAAAACCTGTAAGCAAGCTGTGTAACGTGGCGGAAGCAGATATGCCTGTGTGGTTCAAAAATGGTATGGTTGCGGCGATGATGGCGCCCACTGCACTAAATCAGCAGAAATTCTATGTGACATTGAATGGCGATGATGTAATTATCACAGCGCAGAAAGCACCATTTTCGAAGGTGGATCTCGGAATCGTGAAGTATAACTTTGAGGCGGTAACCGGAAGAAAGTGCAAATAAAAGAATAGAAAGTGAAACATCTCAAAAGAAGCTTCCATTTACGAAAAATTATTCAACACTAACTGCAAAAGGATGCAAAGATTGCGGAGCTGTCTTTCACATCCGTATGGAAAATCCGCAAGCAATTGTTGAAAAATAATTCCATTGGATTATAATTATAAAAGTGCTTGTCACGTTAAATCTAATAAATGTAGGAAGTTAAAGAAATGAAGAAAAAGGGATTTGTTTTTTTACTTGTAACACTTGTTATTCTTGGAGTGTTTATTGTCTTTTCGCTTAATAATCCGGGAACGATTGACTCGGAAACATACGAACCAAAGGTTTATTCAACTATCTTTTCACTACTTCCACCGATAATAGCCATTTTGCTTGCGCTTATTACTAAGGAAGTCTATTCATCTCTTTTCGTGGGAATAGTATCAGGTGCACTTCTCTATGCAAATGGAAATCTCGAACTGATGTTAAATACTATGATGTTTAATGAAGAAGGTGGAATGGTTTACAAACTGGCTGACAGCTGGAATGTGGGCATTCTCATTTTCCTTGTTATACTTGGAATACTGGTTGCGCTTATGAACAAGGTTGGAGGTTCTGCGGCATTTGGTATCTGGGCTTCTGAACATATTAAATCAAGAGCCGGTACTCAGCTGGCGACAGTATTTCTTGGAGTGCTCATATTTGTGGATGACTATTTCAACTGTCTTACAGTTGGTTCTGTAATGCGACCTGTAACAGACAGACAAAATATATCTCTTGCAAAACTCGCATATCTGATAGATGCTACAGCTGCTCCTGTTTGTATTATCGCACCGGTATCAAGCTGGGCGGCAGCAGTTACATCATCAGTACCTGATGATTCAAGTATAAATGGATTCTCAATGTTCTTAAAAACTATTCCATACAATTTCTATGCACTTACAACACTTCTGATGATGATTATGATGATAGTTATGAAGTTTGAGTATGGTCCAATGAAGCTTCATGAAAAGAATGCAGAGGAAAAGGGAGACCTTTTCACGACTCCGGAAAGACCTTATGGTGAGGCTGACCAGGAAATGAAAACTCCATTTGGAAAGGTAATAGATCTTGTATTTCCTGTTATTGTACTCATAGTGTGCTGTATACTTGGAATGGTATATACTGGTGGATTTTTCTCCGGCGTTAGCTTTGTTACTGCATTTGCAGATGCAGATGCGTCAGTGGGACTTGTAATCGGAAGTCTTATAACACTTATAATTGCATTTTGCTTCTATATGATAAGAGGCGTGCTTACCTTTAAGGAATTTGCGGAGTGTATACCTGAAGGCTTTAAGGCTATGGTAGCTCCAATTCTCATACTTTCAATGGCATGGACCCTGTCAGGAATGACAGGACTTCTTGGTGCCAAATTCTATGTCCACGATTTAGTGGCCGCTTCGGCAGGAGTTGTTCAGATGTTCCTTCCGGCGATTATATTTGTTGTAGCTGTATTTCTGGCATTCTCAACCGGAACCAGCTGGGGAACCTTTGCAATTCTTATCCCAATAGTTTGTAATGTTTTTTCAGGGGAAGATACCTATGAAATGCTGGTTATTTCCATATCAGCATGTCTTGCCGGAGCTGTTTGCGGTGACCACTGCTCGCCGATATCCGATACTACGATAATGGCATCAGCCGGTGCGCATTCAAATCATGTAAATCATGTATTAACACAGCTTCCATATGCACTTACCGCAGCAACAGTTTCTGCAGTTGGTTACCTGATAGCCGGAATTCTAGGATACAAATTTGAGGATTCGATTGCTCATATTTCTCTTCCTATTACAATCATTTTGCTGATAGTTACATTATTTGTTATAAGATCAGTTACATCTAAGGAAAAAATAATAGAGGACAAATAGGTAAATGACAAATATAGATGCAGAAATATATAGTGAATTTAAATGCAAAGCAGATAAATGTAATCACAGCTGTTGTAAGGGCTGGGAGATAGATATAGACGAAGACACTCTCGGGTATTACAAAAGCCTTGATACAAAGCTGGGAAATGAGATAAGACAGAATATTCATGAGGGCGAGAATGCATTTTTCAAGCTGACTGCTGATAAGAGATGTCCCTTTCTTAGGGATAATGGATTATGCAGGATAATAGAAGAGTTGGGCGAGGATGGGCTTTGCGATATTTGCAGACTTCATCCCAGATTCTTCGAGGAAATAAATGATTATAACTTAGCCGGCGTTGGGCTGAGTTGTGAGATGGCAACAGAATTATTATTTGAAAAGAAAAGTCTCAACTTTATAATCTGCGACAGTCAGAAGACCATAAGTTTTACAGAGCTGCTGGAAATGTTAGAAATAAGAATTCCACAGGAATATCTGAACCTTGAAGATGTTATTTATGAGTATCTGGAGGAGGCTAAGATCGAGAAAATCCTGGATATCTTTTATAATACCGAACCTATTGATGCTAACTGGAAACGGGAAGTACTGCAGGTGAAAGAGTACGTTAAAGATTATCTGCATAGCCTGGAAGATTTTGATGTGAAAAAATACGAATTGATCTATCAATATATCATTTTCAGGCAGCTGGAGCTGGTCGAAGAATACGGAATAAAAAAGATTATAGATTACGCGATATATAGCATTATATTTATAATGCTTTACGGTAAAACATTTCATGACGAAATAGAAGCTGTCAGACGCTGGTCCGAACAGATAGAATATAATGAAGACAATATAATAGAAAAGGTGCCTGGCACCGTTACGAATGTGTTACAATAGATGTAACACTTTTGTAACGGTGCCAGGCACCTTTAAGCAGGCTGTTGGCGGAATCGATAAACTGATAGACGAAAATGCAAAGGACAAAGATACCCTTGCACTTATCAAGTACATTGCTGATGAGGATAAGGAGGAAAAAATCCTTGAGAATCAGCATGTCCTTGTGCAGCCTATCGTAAGAAACGGAAAGAAGGCAACCGTGGGATATCAGCCTGATGTGTGGAAAGGATGGGACTAAAGCATGAATTATAATAAATCAAAAAAGTTAATATGCATTGCTATAGTTATAGTTTTATTGATATCCAGTACTGTAGCTACAAATAAAACCGTATATGCCAAAGCAAAGAAATTAAAACTATCCGTCACATCCATTTCTGTAGCTGTCTCAAAAAACGCTACGGTGAAGGTGACGGGAAGTTATAAGATAAAGGTTAAAAATCCAAAGAAGAAAATCATTAAGGTATCGGTTAAAGGAAAAAAAATAACGATAAAGGGTCTCAAGGAGGGCAGCGCCAAACTTACTGTTAAAGGTTATAAGAATGGTAAGCTGAAGGCAAAAAGTATAGTTAAGGTTAATGTCATTAAGGGTTCGGTAACTGAGACAGATCCAGCCATACAACCTACTGTTGCACCATCCCCGGCAGCTACGCCTTCGACTGAGACAGCTCCGTCTCCAACCCAGGCCCCTGCTTCGACTCAGCCTGATACACCGGCACCAACTGTGAATCCAGTAGTTACTCCAACAATCACACCTGGTCAGCCTTCAGAGGATACGATAGCATTTGATGCAGGAGAGTATTCACTTAACAAAGTTCATTCCGGTGAAGGCACATTTTATGATCCCCAGGCCGGAGGGGCAGCAAGTCTCGATGATTATGCCCTGGCCCATAATTTCTATACTGCTGCCATGAACAATGAGGATTATAAGAATGGCCTGGCAGGAGCATATGTTGAGATAACGGACAAAGATGGGGACAAGATAAATGTTCTAATAGCTGACAGGCTTCCTGGGGGAGCTAAAGGAGATATAGATCTTACAAGAACAGCATTTAATGTAATCGAACCGGAAGTGACAGGAAGAATGGACATAACATGGAAGATAATACCACTTCCAACTGACGAGCCGATTCAGATTAAATGGAAAGAGGGCAGTACACAGTATTGGTGTGGTATTCAGATAAGGAATAACAGATATCCGGTAAGTAAACTCGAATACTGGAATAACAGCACCAGTTCATATGTTGAACTAAATAGAGAAGAGTACAATTACTATATTGCTGATAAATTGTTCGTTGGATATAGTTCATGCAGGTTAAGGATAACTGATTTTTACGGACATTCCATTATAGAAGATGTACCAATTCCGGCAGAAGCCGCACCCGCAGCCGGTATTATCGTCACAGGAAAAACTAATTTCCCATATTAGACATAAAAAGGTGCCTGTCACCGTTACGAATGTGTTACAATAGATGTAACACATTTGTAACGGTGACAGGCACCATTAAGATTGGGGGGAATATGTATCTTCAAAGGTTAGGAAAAGCACTTATGCTGCCGGTTTCATGCATGCCTATATGTGCGCTGATGATGGGACTGGGATATTGCATGTGTCCGGAGGCTATGCAAGGCGGTGAAATTACCGGTGTTGTTGCATGCATTGGTTACTTTTTGATTCGGGCAGGAAGTGCGTTGATAGATCACATCGCATGGCTTTTTGCCATAGGAGTCGGCATTGGAATGTCGGAGGATAATAATGGAACAGGTGCGCTGGCTGCGCTTGTATCCTGGCTGATGATTATCACTCTGCTGAATGTTGATACCATAACTACATTGATGCCAGGTCTGGAAGAGAACAGCAGTCAGCTTCTGGCATTTTCAAAGATAGACAATCCGTTTATCGGGATTCTGTCAGGAATCATAGGTTCCACATGTTATAACCGTTTTCATAATACAAAGCTGCCGAACTGGCTGTCTTTCTTCAGTGGGAAAAGATGCGTGGCGATAGTTGCAGGCGTTTGTTCCGTAGGCGTTTCATTTATCCTGCTTCTGGTATGGCCTCTTGTATTTTCAGCGCTTACCACTCTTGGCCATGGCATAGAAGGACTTGGCGCCGCAGGTGCAGGAATATATGCATTTTTGAACCGGCTTCTGATACCATTTGGACTTCATCATGCCCTAAATAATGTTTTCTGGTTTGATACCATCGGCCTGGGTGATCTGACTCATTTCTGGGCTGGGGAGACAAGTGCAGATGTTTCCTGGTCTCTTGGAATGTATATGTCTGGGTTCTTCCCTTGCATGATGTTTGGAGTGCCGGCAGCCTGTCTTGCGGTTACTAAAAGTGCTAAGCCCGAGAAACGTAAAGCAGTGATGGGAATAATGCTATCCAGTGCGTTATGTTCCTTCGTGTGCGGTGTTACCGAACCCTTCGAATTTGCATTCATGTTTCTTGCGCCGGAGCTGTATTTAGTCTACGCATTACTTTATGGTTTGATTACATATATTACAGTTATCACAGGTTTTAGGGCGGGCTTCAGTTTTTCCGGAGGCATTACCGATCTTATATTTTCGTCCTCTCTGCCGGCTGCGTCGAAGACCTGGCTCATCATTCCTTTAGGAGCGCTGGCCTTTGTACTCTTCTATGTAGTATTCCGGTTGATGATTGTAAAATGTAATCTCAGGACTCCGGGACGATATGATGATGAAAATGAAATGCTCCCGGGTATAGATCTCTCAGGTTCCAAAAAAGCAGAATCGCAAGAATCAAAAACTCAAACAACAAAATCTCATAAATCAAAATCAGACTCCTCAAAAGAAAAGTATGCCCTAATGGCAGAAACAATTCTAAGAGGTTTGGGCGGTGCTCAGAATCTAAAAACCATAGACAACTGCATCACCAGACTCAGGCTGGAGCTAAATGATATGGATCTGGTGGACGAATCAGTGATACGTTCTTCAGGTGCGCTGGCGGTAGTTTATCCAGGCAAGAATTCCCTGCAGGTTGTTATAGGAACGCGCGTCCAGTTTGTGGCGGATGAAATTAAGGCACTATGTAAGGAATAACATAAGGCAAAGCAAAAAGAGAATAACATAGGACAAAGCAAAAAGTGACAAATGCAGAAGCAAACTGTGTTTGTCACTTTTTATATTGATTTTTCAAAAACAGTATGTTATATTTCTGTTCCGATGGTTAAATATATTTAATTAAATAAAAATATAACTAACTGCTTTGCCTTTATAAATCTAGATGTAAAACTCTATATTTATAATTCTAAATTTAAAACTCTAAAAGGAAGGACAGAATAATGAGTTTAAGTGAAGTAAAGGAAAACAGAG
>CADBMW010000148.1 GCA_902795855.1 uncultured Lachnospiraceae bacterium | reverse complement strand
CAGCTACAGTTCTTGCTCAGGCTATGATAAATGAAGGAATGAAGAACCTGGCAGCAGGAGCAAATCCTATAGTTCTTCGTAAGGGTATGAAGAAGGCCAGTGAAGCTGCAGTTGAAGCTATCGTAAAAATGAGCCAGCCTGTAGATGGTAAGGATCAGATAGCTAAGGTTGCTGCTATATCAGCAGGTGATGAAGAAGTTGGAGAGCTTGTTGCAGATGCTATGGACAAGGTTTCAAAGGATGGAGTTATCACAGTTGAAGAGTCTAAGACAATGAAGACAGAGCTTGACCTTGTTGAAGGTATGGAATTTGACAGAGGTTATGTATCAGCTTACATGTCAACTGATATGGAGAAGATGGTAGCTGAGCTTGAGAATCCATACATCCTTATAACAGACAAGAAGATATCTAATATTCAGGAAGTTCTTCCTATACTTGAGGAGATCGTTAAGTCAGGTGCATCACTTCTTATCATCGCTGAGGATGTTGAGGGTGAGGCTCTTACAACACTTATCGTAAATAAGCTTCGTGGAACATTTAACGTAGTAGCAGTTAAGGCTCCTGGATATGGCGACAGACGTAAGGATATGCTACAGGATATAGCTATACTTACAGGTGGTGAGGTTATCTCATCTGACCTTGGTCTTGAGCTTAAGGATACAACTCTTGATCAGCTTGGACATGCTAAGAGCGTAAAGGTTACAAAGGAAAATACAACTATAGTTGATGGCCTTGGTGATAAGGCTGCTCTTGAAGAGAGAGTTGCTCTTATAAAGAGACAGATAACAGAGACAACATCAGATTTTGACAGAGAGAAGCTTCAGGAAAGACTTGCTAAGCTTGCAGGTGGTGTTGCAGTAATCAGAGTTGGTGCTGCTACAGAGACGGAAATGAAGGAAGCTAAGCTCAGACTTGAGGATGCTCTCAATGCTACAAGAGCAGCTGTTGAAGAAGGAATCATCTCCGGTGGTGGAGCTGCATATGCTCATGCTATCAAAACAGTTGATGAACTTGCTGATAAGCTTGAAGGTGATGAGAAGACAGGAGCTAAGATCATAGCAAAGGCTATGGAAGCACCACTTTATCACATCGTTGAGAATGCAGGTCTTGAAGGAGCAGTAATCGTAAATAAGGTTAAAGAGTCAGATGACAAGACTGGATTTGATGCATATAAGGAAGAGTTTGTAGATATGGTAAGCACAGGAATCATCGATCCTGTAAAGGTTACACGTTCTGCGCTTCAGAATGCTACATCAATCGCTAGTACACTTCTTACAACAGAGTCAGTTGTAGCAGACATTAAAGAAGACACACCTGCAATGCCTGCTCCAAACCCAGGCATGGGTATGTACTAGAAAAGGTAGGTTATCATCCGCAGGTTAGGAAATAAGAGAAAGCTCGTCAGCATGCTTGCATATAGTGACGAGCTTTTTCTTATTTCACTCTTTTCATTATTCCCATATATATTGTATAATTAATACCGTTTAGAAATTAACCCGTTTTGATATTTTGAAAGGGAAAATGTAATATCTACGTTTATACTCAGAACGGATTATGTAAGGTTATAAAACTTAATGTGAAATAAACCTTTATTGACATTATTATAATTATATAAGCCATTATACTGTTTGAAAGATGATTCTATAATAGATTGGGAGGTGGATTTTTGAAGGAGGAAGTTATCAAATTGCTAATAGAAGAAGCTGCTAAAGCCAGGAATATGGCTTATGCGCCTTATTCTCATTATCTGGTAGGGGCGGCACTTGTGGTTCCTTCCGGTAGGATTTATACAGGCTGTAATGTTGAAAATGCTTCCTACGGTCTTACAAACTGTGCTGAAAGAACTGCCATTTTTAAGGCGGTCAGTGATGGACAGCGCCATATTGATGCGATAGCCATAGTGGGAGGTCCTATGGATAAGGCTCCGGTAGGTGATAGAGAAATCGTAATTCCTGCCGATGTTGATTATGCTTATCCCTGTGGTGCCTGCAGACAGGTTATGTCAGAATTTCTTCCTGAATCGGGAGATATTGATGTGATAGTTGCCCGCTGTGTGACGGATTACAAGATAATAAAGCTTTCAGAGCTTTTGCCATATTCATTTTCATTGAATGAATAATCATAAATAAAAACATAAATAATAAACAGATAAGGAGATCATATGATTTCAAAAGAAGAAATGAAACAGAAAATTGAGGAAACTAAAAAACAGCTGGAATCACTGGATGCATACAAGCTTCTTCAGGTAAATGACCTGCAGGAATATAATGGTGTTGGTTTTGTTCTTGAGCATAACAAGACCAAGGCACGTGTGTCTGTAGTTGTGAATGATGATGAAAACAAGGTGTTTGCCATAGGATTTAGAACACCGCCCACAAATTCAAAGGGTATTCAGCATATTGTAGAGCATACAGTTCTTTGTGGTTCAAAAAAGTATCCTACAAAGGATCCATTTGTTGAACTGGCAAAGGGAAGTATGAATACCTTCCTGAATGCCATGACCTATGGGGATAAGACTGTATATCCTATAGCAAGCTGCAATGATAAAGACTTCAGAAATATCATGGATGTATATCTGGATGCAGTCTTTAATCCAAATATCTACCAGCGTGAGGAAATATTCAAGCAGGAAGGCTGGCATTATGAGCTGGAGGATAAGGATAGCGATATCATAATAAATGGTGTTGTCTATAATGAGATGAGAGGTGTTTATTCTTCTCCTGACAGCGTCCTTGCTAATTTCATAAATCAGAAGCTTTATCCGGATACTGTATACAGCGTAGATTCCGGTGGTGATCCGGACGTGATACCATCACTTACAAGAGAAGAATATCTTGAATATCATAGAAATTATTATCATCCGTCTAACAGTTATATCTATCTTTATGGCGATATGAATCCTGCGGATCATCTGGAATATATAGATAAAGAGTATCTTAAGGATTATGATTATCTCTATGTTCCATCTGAGATTCCTCTGCAGAAACCATTTGATAAGCCTGCTTCATTTAAGACATCATTTTCGGTGGCAGATGAAGAGGAGCTTAAGAAAAACTCTCTTCTTACCTACAATGTAATAGTAGGGGAAAGTAAGGATAAGACTCTTACTGAGGCAATGAATATAATCCAGTACATTCTTATAGATTCACCTGGAGCACCTCTTAAGAAGAAGATAATAGATTCCGGAATCTGTTCTGATGTGGAATCACAGTATGACAGCTCTATGCGTCAGCCTATGTTCACCATCCTTGCCAGAGATGCGGAAAGTGAAGATCAGGAAAAGTTTAATGAGATAATCGAGTCAGAATTAAAGAAATATGTTGAAGAAGGTCTGGATAAAAAGGCGCTGGAAGCAGCTATCAACAGCTATGAATTTAAAGCCAAGGAGGCAAGCTTTGGAAGATTCCCAAGAGGTCTTTCGGCAGGACTTGATTCCTTTGAAAGCTGGCTTTATGACGATGAACTGGTTCAGATTAAATTCAGCGTACAGGAAGTCTATAGTTTTCTTAGAGAAGGAATAGATAAAGGGTATTTTGAGGAGCTGATTAAGAAAGAGCTTCTGGATAATAATCATAAGGCCTTTGTAACAGCTGAACCTTCTGTAGGACTTAATCAGAAAAAGGATGCTGAGCTTGCTGAGAAGCTGGCAGAGTATAAGAAGAGTCTTTCCGATGAGGAGATAGAAAAGCTTATAGCTGATACTAAACATCTTAAGCTGTATCAGACAGAGCCTTCCACACCGGAGGAGCTTGCCACCATCCCGCTCCTTTCCATTGATGATCTTAGAAAAGAGGTCAGAAAGTCCATAAACTCTGAGGAAGAAGTGTGCGGCATAAAGACAATAAAGCATGATATCTTCACAAATGGCATCTCTTATCTGGATATTTATTTCAGACTTGATGACCAGAAGTTTGAGGATTTAAGCTATATCCAGCTTTTGATGGAGCTGCTAAAATATGTGGATACTGATAAGTATTCCTATAATGATCTTTCCAAGGAGATAAACTTAAAAACAGGTGGAGTGGCATTCACTCTCGGATGTATGCAGTTAAAGGAAGAGATGTTTACTTATGTTTTATGTAAGACAAAGACCTTTAATGAAAAAATATCTGATGGTATAGAGCTTATACAGGATATTATAACTACATCTCATATTACTGATAAGAAGAGAATCAGAGAGGTTATATCTGAAATCAAGGCTGTAGGTAAGAATATGCTGGTGGAGGCTGGACATGTTACCGCCAGAGGCAGGGCCGGTTCTTACATAATGCCTGCTGCCAAGATTATGGATGCTTCAGATGGTCTGGAATATTACAGATTTATCGACCGCCTTGATAAAAACTTTGAAGAGGAATATGATGCCCTGGCTGCAAAACTGGATTCGCTGTATAAGAAGATATTCCGTAAGGCTGCCATGATGATATCATTTACTACTGATCAGCCTACATCTGTTCTTGAAGAACCTATAGGAAATATGCTGAAGGTAATAAGTGATGAGCCATATAATGGTGGACAGATAGATGTTGAACTTAAGGTTCGTAATGAAGGCTTTAAGACCTCTTCAAAGGTTCAGTATGTGGCTACAGCAACGAACTTCAAGGAGGCCGGACTGGAATATATTGGAACTCTGAATGTCCTTCAGATTATATTCTCCTATGATTATCTCTGGATAAATGTCAGAGTAAAGGGTGGCGCATACGGTGCTATGTGTGATTTAACCAGAAACGGATTCTTCTTTATGACTTCCTATAGAGACCCTAACCTTCTGGAAACCTATGAAGTTTATAAGAATGCAGTTAAATATGTGGAGGAGTTTGACTGCTCCGACAGAGATATGACCAAATACATAATTGGTGCAATTGCCAAGGCAGATATGCCTGTTCCGCCAAGCTTGGAAGGAGCATTCTCCTTTAGCTGTTATATGAGTGGAGTGACTGATGATGACAGGCAAAAGGCAAGGAATGAGGTCCTTTCCTGTAATCAGGAAGCTATAAGAAAGCTGGCTCCTTATGCTAAGCTGCTTTCTGAAAGCGGTATTATCTGTGCTGTGGGAAGTGAAGATAAGATAAATGAAGCTGCAGATGCATTTATGGAAGTGACGAAGCTGTACTAAAGGATATAATAAATTATGAGTGATAATAAATTTAAATCAGGCTTTGTGGCGATTTTGGGACGTCCCAATGTAGGTAAGTCTACTATTATGAATCACCTTATTGGTATGAAGATTGCCGCAGTAAGCCGCAGAGCCCAGACCACCAGAAAAAAGATTCAGACGGTTTATACAGATGACAGAGGTCAGATAGTATTCCTGGATACTCCGGGTATCAATAAGGCTGAGACCAAGCTTGGTGAATTTATGCTGGACAGCGCTGTGGATACTCTGAAAACCGCTGATATGATAATGTGGATCGTGGAACCTACAACCTTTATCGGAACCGGGGAGCGGCTTATAGCTGAGCTTATAGGAAAGACTGTAAGAAGTGCGGGAAAGAAGGAAGGGGCGGCTCCGGGAGTTCTGCTTGTTATAAATAAGTCCGATACTGCCGATGAAGATCAGCTGCGAAAGGCAAGGGAGGCTTATACTTCTTATATGAAGGAAAATGAGTCTTCTGATTTTGATGACATTATAGATGTGAGCGCAACTGAAAAAAAGAATCTGGATGTACTGATGCAGACCATATTTGATCATCTTCCTGAGGGGCCAATGTATTTCGATGAAGAGACGGTAACAGATGAAACCGAAAGAGAAATAGCGGCCGAATATATCAGGGAGAAATGTCTAAGAAATCTTGATAAGGAGATTCCTCACGGAATAGCCGTGATCATAGATAAGATGAAGACAAGACCGGATGGAAGTCTGGTGGATATTGAGGCTACCATTATCTGTGAAAAGGAAAGTCACAAGGGAATTATCATAGGTAAGAACGGAGCTATGTTAAAGAAGATAGGTATACAGTCGAGACAGGAGATAGAGGGGCTTCTTGAAATGAGAGTCAATCTTAAGCTCTGGGTAAAGGTTCGTCCCGGCTGGCGTGATAAGAGTATCTATCTGAATGAATATGGCTATAAATAATAACTGACTCCATGAGGGAAGCGTATGTATGATAATGTCACTGTCCATGGGATAGTTCTGGACACATCACTTCTAAAAGAATATGATAAGCGTCTGATAATACTTACAGCTGAGCTGGGAAAGCTTACGGTATTTGCCAATGGGGCCCGCCGTAAGAATTCTCCCTTCACAGCAGTAAGTCAGAAATTTGTAATGGGGAGCTTTACGCTGCGCCCGGGACGCACATCCTATACACTTATAGGAAGCGAGATAAAAGAGACCTTCCATGAGCTTTCCCTGGACATAGAAAAGATGACATATGCATCCTATGCCTGCGAAGTGACAGAGCATTTTACCGGAGAAAACATTGGAGGTAAGGATGAGCTGAATCTTCTCTATGTAACCTTCAGAGCTATCATCAGCTCGAGACAGTCTCTGGAGCTTATTAAATCAGTCTTTGAATTTAAGCTCATGGATCTGGAGGGCTTCGGTCTGGAAATGACATCCTGTGTAAAAACAGGAACGGAAGAGGGGCTTCATTACTTAAGTCTTGAGGATGGAGGTATAGTGGCAGACGATGCGGTGTCCATGGTTAAAAATCCTATATATATAACCAAGGATGTGAAATATGCCATCAGATATATTCTGAGCAGAGATATAAAAGAGGTCTACAGCTTCGATGTATCTCTTGAAATAGCTTCAAAACTTGCAGAGATTTCCTCTGCATATCTGACTCTCCATTCTGACAGAAAATTTAAGTCTCTGGATATATTAAGCGCTTTGACATTCCCGGTATAAATGTGATAGAATACCCTACGCTATAAAAGTAATATGATAAATATATTAAATGTACTAATGAAGGAAAGTGCAATGAGGAAAAATTATAAAAAGCTTTTGCTTATGTCTCTTGGTTTAATGGCATTTGGCATCACCGGATGCGGACAGGAAGAAGAGCAGCCTGTAACTCCGGCTGTAAATACCACTTCCACCATAGGAGATATAACAGAGAATACCCTTAAACTCAGTATGAACGGTTCCATTACTGAAATATCTTGTGAGAATTTCCAGGAAGAAGGCATAGCTGCCGAAAATCTTGAGCAGTATATCACAAATGAAATCGATACTTATAATGAAACAAGAGGAGCCAGCAAGATAACTCTTGTGGAGTATAAGGAAGAAGACGGAGTAGTAAAGACTGCTATACAGTATAGCGATCTGGATACCTATAATGATTTCAATAATACTGATCTTGAGATTTCAGTATATAACAAGGCTGAGGTTGAAAGACTTCATGAAGAGGATGTGGCTGCTCATCCGAAGCCGGTTGTTTATGTTGAGAAAACAGAGGTTTCAGAGGAAGAGCTGGCAGCAGCAGGATACAGCAGAGAGGATATCGAGAAGATGCAGGAGACAGGCAGTACTGAGATAGCCTCAGATACTGACGCTGTAGCAACATTTACGGATGCTTCTTCTGATACGACAGTAACTGTTGATGATATAAGCGGCGATACCTATATGATGCTCACAACTGAAATGGATGTGAATGTAATCGTAAATGGTGGAAATGTTCTGTACCTGAATAAGTATGCCCAGCTGGATAATGAAAATACTGCTGATCTTTCCGGCGAAGGAACAG
The DNA here is from genome assembly GCA_902795855.1 of uncultured Lachnospiraceae bacterium. Classification (GTDB taxonomy): domain Bacteria; phylum Bacillota; class Clostridia; order Lachnospirales; family Lachnospiraceae; genus Eubacterium_Q. The sequence continues at coordinate 769 of CADBMW010000148.1, read as the reverse complement.
CTATAGTAGTTTATAAATATAATTATTGATCATTGGAGGATGAAATGGAAAAAAGTGAAAAGACTATGGAGAAGATAATCTCTCTTGCAAAGACCAGAGGTTTTGTATACCCGGGTTCAGAAATCTATGGCGGACTTGCTAATACTTGGGATTACGGAAATCTGGGAGTTGAGCTGAAGAATAATGTTAAAAAGGCTTGGTGGAAAAAATTCATCCAGGAGAATCCTTACAATGTAGGTGTTGATACAGCTATACTGATGAACCCTCAGACATGGGTAGCTTCAGGACATCTTGGAAGCTTCTCAGATCCTCTTATGGATTGTAAGGAGTGTCATGAAAGATTCAGAGCAGACCAGGTTATAGAAGGCTTTGCTGCTGAAAATGGAATAGAGCTGGAGTCATCTGTTGACGGATGGACAAATGAAGAGATGGAAAAATTCATCGAGGATCATAATGTTCCATGTCCTTCCTGTGGAAAGCATAACTTCACAGGTATCCGTCAGTTCAATCTTATGTTCAAGACCTTCCAGGGTGTAACTGAGGATGCAAAGAATACTGTATATCTCAGACCTGAAACAGCTCAGGGTATTTTCGTTAACTTCAAGAATGTTCAGAGAACAGCCCGTAAGAAGGTTCCTTTTGGAATTGGACAGATTGGTAAATCCTTTAGAAATGAAATCACACCAGGTAACTTCACTTTCAGAACCAGAGAGTTCGAGCAGATGGAGCTGGAGTTCTTCTGTAAGCCGGGAACACAGACTGAGTGGTT
>CADBMW010000147.1 GCA_902795855.1 uncultured Lachnospiraceae bacterium | reverse complement strand
TGCATAAACTCCGTTCTGTGCATATGCATAAACAGTACAGCTGCCCTTACCTACTGCTTTTATTTTTCCGTTTTTTGAAACAGGCTTTTTCATTTTATCCTCCTGAATTTAGATGTAGGTTTTAAAGCTTTGACTTTTGACACTTTTGTCATTATACAACCTTTTGATGAATATGTCATTTTTATTCTAGAAAATCAATTATTGACCTTTCCAATCAATTTGCTTAATATTAAACATATATTTTAATAATGCAGAAAAAATCTGCAAATACAAAAATCGGAGGGTTAAAAATGAGAAACAAAAAATCACTTAAAACAATTCTGACAATGGCAATGACTTTTGCACTGCTGTTTGTACTTATATTCAGCAGCAACACTGATGTCGAAGCAAAATCAAAGGTTAAAAATGGTACATATAACTTTGCACCAACCAACTGTTCTAAGTTTGTTGTAAAAGGCAAAAAGCTCACCATTAAAATGTCAGGTGCGACCATTGAAAAAAAGGGAAGCTCCTCATTCAGTAAAAAGAGCATGACCATTCCTGTTGCCAAGAAATGTAAGTATTATACAGTTTCAGTTGACCGTCGTACACTTAAAACTGTAAAAACAAAATCCAATTACAAGGCAATCAAAAGCTTCGTTTCAGCAGACTATAGATATCACAAACGTACAGGCTTTTATGGCAATAGTTACATGAGCAGGATTATTGTAAAAAAAGGCAAGGTTGTAAGAGTAGAATACTATGCATAGAAAAAAATAAAAATGAGTCAAAAGGGACGGTTCTCCTTGACTCGCTCCTACGGAGTGAGTCAGAGAGAACCGTCCCTTTTGACTCAGAGAGAACCGTCCCTTTTGACTCATTTGCGGGTGCAGGTGAGTTCCCCGTCTTTAAAGTCTATCAGTACTGTATCACCCATGGAAAGCGCATTGCTGAGTATCGCTCTGGCTACCAGAGTTTCCACATTCTTCTGAAGGTATCTCTTGAGAGGCCTTGCTCCATATACCGGATCATAGCCTGCTTCAATTATATAGTCCTGAGCCTCAGGACTCAGTTCAATTTTAAGTTCTTTATCCTCCAGTCTGTTATTCAGGTCATCTATCAGCAGCTTGACTATTCCGCCAATGTTTTCCTTTGTAAGTGGCTTGAACATTATGATCTCATCCAGTCGATTAAGAAACTCCGGTCTGAAATGAAGTCTCAGCATGTTGGTAACCTGCTTTTCTGCTTCGCTCTTTATCTCACCGTTTTCATCTATTCCTTCAAGCAGGAATTCGGAGCCTATGTTTGAGGTCATGATAAGTATGGTATTCTTAAAGTCTACCAGATTACCCTTTGAATCAGTAATACGTCCATCATCCAGAATCTGCAGCATTACATTGAATACATCCGGATGGGCCTTTTCTACTTCGTCAAAAAGGACTACCGAATATGGCTTTCTTCTTACCGCATCTGTAAGCTGGCCGCCTTCATCATATCCAACATATCCAGGAGGGGCGCCGATAAGCCTTGACACACTGTGTTTTTCCATATATTCACTCATATCTATACGAATGATATTTGCTTCGTTGTCAAATAATGTTTCGGCAAGTGTTTTGGCAAGCTCGGTTTTGCCTACACCGGTAGGTCCTAAAAACAGGAATGAACCTATAGGCTTTGTAGGATCCTTGATGCCCGCCTTGGATCTGATGATTGCTTCGCTTACCAGCGATACGGCCGTGTCCTGTCCCACAACTCTCTTGTGAAGTTCCTCAGCCAGATGAAGAGTCTTATTTCTTTCAGACTCCGAAAGCTTGGCTACAGGTATGCCGGTCCACTTGGAAATGATCTTCGCTATTTCTTCGTCTGTAACGGTCTCATGAAGAAGCTGTCTTTCCTTTATGGTGGCGCTGTTTTCCAGAGCCTCCAATTCAGCTGTAAGCTGTGGCAGCTTTCCGTACTGAAGCTCGGCAGCCTTGTTCAGATCATATTTTCTCTGAGCAATCTCTATGTCATCTTTAACATTTTCGATTTCTTCTCTGAGGCTTCTGACTCTGTCCACCTCTGATTTTTCATTTTCCCAGGTGGCCTTCATGGAATTTGACTTATCCTTCAGCTCAGCCAGCTCCTCCCTAAGGTTTGCAAGCCTCTCCTGTGACAAATGATCATCCTCGTTCTTAAGGGCCGCTTCCTCTATCTCAAGCTGCATGATTTTACGCTCTATCTCATCCACCTCTGCAGGCATGGAGTTCAGCTCCGTCTTAATCATGGCACAGGCTTCATCCACCAGGTCTATAGCCTTATCCGGAAGGAATCTGTCTGTAATGTATCTGTTTGAAAGGGTTGCAGCAGCCACAAGGGCTCCATCACTTATCTTAACACCATGGAATACTTCGTAGCGATTCTTGATACCTCTTAGAATGGAAATGGTATCTTCTACGGTAGGTTCATTAACCTGAACTGGTTGAAATCTTCTTTCAAGCGCCTTATCCTTTTCAATATATTTTCTATATTCATCTACTGTGGTGGCACCTATACAGTGAAGCTCTCCTCTTGCCAGCATAGGCTTTAGCATATTTCCGGCATCCAGACTTCCATCGGTTTTTCCGGCACCTACTATGGTATGTATCTCATCTATGAAAAGAATTATCTGTCCCTCGGACTTCTTTACCTCATCCAGTACTGACTTAAGTCTTTCCTCAAATTCACCACGGTACTTTGCTCCGGCTATAAGAGACCCCATATCCAGCGCAAATATTTCTTTATCCTTAAGGGAATCAGGAACATCCCCCTTAACGATTCTCTGTGCCAGGCCTTCAATGGCTGCGGTTTTACCTACACCAGGATCACCTATAAGTACAGGATTATTCTTTGTCTTTCTGGAAAGAATTCTTATAATATTTCTAATCTCGCTGTCACGGCCTATTACAGGATCAAGCTTTTGCTCTCTTGCTCTTTCCACCAGATTGTAACCAAACTTACCCAGTGCATCATAGGTATCCTCGGGATTATCAGATTCAACCTTTTTATTCCCTCTTACATCCTTAAGGGCACTAAGGAAACTATTTTTGGTGACTCCAAACTTTCTGAAAAGCTCCTTCACAGAACTGCTGCCCTTATCCAAAAGAGCGATGAACAGATGCTCCACGGAAATATATTCGTCTCCCATTTTCTTAGCTTCATTTTCAGCAGAAAGAAGAATCCTTCCCATGTCCTGTCCCATGAAGATATCCTCGGAAGATCCGGAGACCTGAGGCTTAGCCTTTATTATAGCTTCGCTTTCATTAATAAGGGCTGACACTGCAATTCCCATATTCTTAAGCAGCTTTGTGATCAGGCTGTCATCTAGAATCAGAAGGCTATATAAAAGATGGTCACTTGTCACCTCCTGATTATTATATTCCATGCAAAGTCTCTGGCTCCCCTCTATAGCCTCAAGAGAATTTCTTGTAAATTTTTCTGCATTCATAAAATCAACTCCCTTCACTTTGGTATTGTTAGCACTCACCATACGAGAGTGCTAACATATTTGAATATGTTATAACACCACAGAATGGTAGTTGTCAACATAAATTTAAAAATGAGTCAAAAGAGGAATCATCCCTTTTGACTCATTATGAAATATATTATACTAACTTATTTCTATATAAGCTTATTTCCACAGTTCGGGCAGAACTTGGAACCATTTGTAGGTGATCCACACTCAGGACAGAACTTTGGTCCTGCTCCTGCTTCTCCTCCGGGAGCTGGCTGGCCCTGCATTGGCTGCTGTGGAGCCTGCTGCATAGGCTGACCCTGTGGGTATCCCTGCTGCATAGGCTGTCCATAGCCTTGCTGCATTGGCTGTCCATAACCCTGCTGCATTGGCTGTCCCTGTGGATATCCCTGCTGCTGGTTCATTCCCATGCCCATGTTGCCCATCATCTGGCCGGCAATAGATGCACCCATCATCATTTCTGCCATGTTGCCCATGGTTGAATTTCCGCCATTCATCTTTCCTTCTGCCATGGCATCAACCATTGTCATCTGATTATATTTATTAACATCGGTAACCATTGACTGAGCTGCAGCCTGGTTGATCTTCTTCTGGATTTCTTCAGGATAGTTAAAGTTATTGATGCTGAAGCCTGTTACGGAAATACCATCTTTGCTGATTTCCATATCCAGATCTTCCTGAATACCCTTGGAAATATCAAAGGCACTTGCCTGAAGATTGAACATGTCCTTGCCTTCTTTTGAAATCCACTTCATAAGAAGCTGATCAAGAACTGTGATAATACGAAGCTTTACATCCTCGATTGAATAAGACTGCTTAACACCTGCAACCTTATCAATAAGTGTCATGTAATCTGAAACCTTTACATTGGCAGTACCGTTAGCTCTTACCGGCATACCGCCCGGAAGTCCGGGAGCCTGAAGCATGATAGGTCCCTTTGTTCCCCACTTGATTGTAAATTCCTTTGTATTAATAAAGAGAACCTCAGCTCTCAGCCCGGAATTAAATCCAAATTTAAATCCCTTGAGAGTTGAAAGAAATGGTATGATCTTTGATTCTATATCATAATCTCCATCATCCTTGAACACACCTTCAACCTTTCCCTGATAAAGGAAAATGGCATCCTGTCCCGGACGGATGATAAGTCTTGAACCCTTCTTGATTTCCTTGTTGGTCCATTTCCAGAAGATAAGATTGTCATCAAATTCTTCCCATTCAACTACATTTGCAAATTGATTTGATAAAATACCCATAGTTACCTCCATACATTTTATAGTATTGCCTTTATTGTAATGTTTTTACTTACTCTATATTTATAGGACCGTCATTGTCCGAATTATACTTACTGGCAAGAGCCTCCAGATCATCATAATCTGTAACAGGCTGTGCATGTTCCAGCTCTGCCATGGCATTTGCCTTATCAAGCATACGGTCAGCCTTTTCGGTCATCTTGTCAAACATCTCACCACTATTATCCGATCCGGACTTAGCAGCTATTTTATTCAGCTTGTCCTGAGCCTCTGCCTGGGCAATCTTTGATTTAATCTCACTCAGCTTTCCTTCAAGAGTTGTAATATCACTGGTAAGCTTATCATTCATCGCCGCCAGATTATCATAATCAGCCTTCTTCTGATTATATTTCTCTTCAAGCTTTATTGCTTCCTGCATTGCTGCAGAAGACTTGTTTTCATATATTGAAACATCCGACAGACTTCCGTTTTCCCGAGCCTTTGCTGCATAGCGCTCAAACTTGTCAGCCTCAGCCTTTTTCTCAAAGTAAGCTGACTCAGCTCTTCTGACATCTGTTTCCATAGCCGCTGTTTCTGACTTAACCTGTCCCAGATCAGCTCTGAGTCCTGTCAGATATTTCTCTATGGCTTTCTCCGGATGCTTGTCTTCTTTGTTACTGAATACGGCATTTATATTGGATGCCATTATGTCCTTAAATCTTGATAATATCCCCATATCAGCCCCCGCCTAAAAATTCTATAATTTACTCCACAGATAGAGATATGCCTGTGTTCTTGCCGCAAACCGCTGGGTTTTCAGCAGCTGGCGAACTTCCTCCTTAGTATACCACGCAGCCTCTATCTCTTCAAACGAAGAATTGCTTTTTTCAATCTCGCCTTCACAGGTGCCTACTATACAGACATTCATTTCATTTGCAAATCCAACGGCACTGTAGCTGAGCCCTATGGTGTCCTCAATGGAGATAAGGTCTAACCCTGTTTCCTCCTTCAGCTCCCTGGCTGCAGCCACTTCAGGAGTTTCCCCGGGATCTATAAGTCCTGCAGGAAAATTATATACCCACATTCCGGCCGCCATACGAAACTCTTTGTTTATCAGTATTTTCTCTTTATCAGGAGTTGTCATTATCAGCACCACCGCATCCGGCTCCTGTCCATGAAGCTCTTCATAGGATGTGATATTTTTATTTCTGCTGATTATCTCATAGAGCTTTTCCTGACCATCCTCCGTCTCATAGGAAATATCATATCTGGTTATAAATTTTCCCTCGTACTTTTTTTCTATTCCTTTATACTTCATCGTCGTCTCCCTTAAGCATCTTTTGTTCTGAAGCTCCCAGATCCAGACTCTGACGGATGGCCTCCATCTCATCATCCATTTCCGCAAGTCTGTCTGCACAGTTTTTAAGTCTGTCGCCAACCTCCTTTGGATTAGCTATCTCCTTCTTATATTTAAGCTTATGATCCACCGATGCCCAGAAGTCCATGGCTATGGTTCTGAACTGAACCTCAACCTTCATATGCTTCTTTCCCCGGGAAAGGAATATAGGTATATCAACGATAATGTGGAAGCTTCTGTATCCGTTTGGTTTGGGATTAGCTATGTAATCTTTTCTTGCCAGCAGCAGAACATCATCCTGCTGAACCAGCAGATCTGCAAGGCGATATATATCCTCCTTGAAGGAGCACACAACCCTGATACCTGCTATATCAAATATCTCTCCTTCCATATTTTCAACATTGATATCCATATTGTGGATCATCATTTTTTCCACGATGCTGGTGGGACTCTTAAGTCTGGTTTCTATAGACTCAAAGGGATTACGATCATACTGAAGGGAGAATTCTTCATTCAGCACATTCAGCTTTGTTTCTATTTCCATGATGGCACAATTATAAAGTGTCATCATTTCCTGAAATTCCTTCGTCCTCGAAAAAACCTTTGCTACCTCTTCAGCCTCTTTTCTTATTTGGCTTTCTTCAGGATAATCCATTTCTTCACCTATGTAAGCTTTCTAAATTCTGAGTTTCTGTATTCCTTAGGAGTAGTGCCCGTAACCTTCTTAAACACACTGATAAAATAGCTGTGAGACGAAAATGAAAGATCCGTAGCTATTTCAATACTGGTCTTATCAGTATATTTAAGCAGCCAGCAGGCCTCCTCTATTTTTTCATTTCTAATATACTCGCTGACAGAACAGCCCATCTCTTTTTTAAAGAGCTTTGAAAGATAGGTTTCATTCAAGGCTACTTTTTCTGCCAGTTCCGACACAGTAAGACTCTTGTGAATATGTTCTCTGATGTAATCTACACATTGAATGATCTGCTTTGACTTGGCAGTATGAATAGTGGATTCAGACATATAAGCACAAAAGGCCTCTACCATTTCCCACTGAACATTCAGTATATCATCAACCCTCTGCAGCTGATCTGCTTTTCTGATATATGCATCGCTGAGCTTATATGCCAGATCCTGAGGCATTCCCCGGCTTATGCATACTCGTGTGATAACCGTTGTCATAGCCACATGATGATACATGGCATTTTTTACCGGACTATCTGATAAGACTCCTCTTTCCTGGGCATTTGATTTAGGAGTTGAATCCCAGGTTTTCTTCACTTCCTCCATCCTTCCATCTGCTACGAGATTATAAAAGGACATCTCTTTATCATAGGCCGGATGTTTTAATTCACTTTCTCTTTCTTCAAACATACTCTTAGTTACTTCTGCCCTGATATCGCCCATAAACAACCCTCACTTTCTTTTTTTAGCCCCATTGCTCAAATAAACACCTTCAAAATATACAAAATTAACAAAATTAAACTCCTAATCAAAATATTAACATAATTTGCAAATTTTTTGTATATTTTTTATAAAAATTAAAATATACTGACCTTAACAAATAACAAAGCCCCCTGTTAAAGAAGATTACATCTTCTTTAATCATATAAATACTTTTAACCTTCACTAATGGTAAAAGGACGAGTTCAGCTGGATTCGTCCTTTTATCTTTATGTCCGTTAAATAGTAACCGTGAACTTGATCCTCGTTTTTTTATAACTGACACTTATTTTTCCTTTAAACATTCCAACCAGACTTTCCGCCATGGAAAGCCCGATTCCATATCCGCTCCTGGCACTGTTATGAGATTCATCAGCTCTATAGAAGCGGTCAAAATATCTGCTTAGATCCTCTCCTTCGCCATCCTTATAATCATTGGTAATGGTAAGGACCGCAGTTTTTCCCTTCTGTGACAGATTTAACTCTATCATACCATTTTCGTCACAGTATTTTACTGCATTATCCAAAAGAATACTTATGAGCTCATGCATACCATTTTCATCTGCATTCACATGGATATTATCTGCTATCTTATATTTCAGAGTCTTTCCCTGTGTTTCAGCTACAGTCTTAAGAGATGATACAACACTTTTTGCCTCCTCAGACATATCCACATCCGTAAGAACTATATCCTGCCTCTCCTCCAGTTTTGAAAGCACCACCAGCTGTGAGATAAGGTCAGTCATTCTTTTTACCTGATTTATGGTACTTTCAGTCCACTCATTTTTTCCGCCCATCATTTCTATAACTTCCGTATTAGCGGATATTACCGCAAGAGGAGTCTTAAGCTCATGACTTGCATTGGTAATAAACATTTTTTGAGCCTCGTGATTTTTAATGTAAGGCTGCACAGCTTTTCTTGAAAAAACTGAGAGCAGCAGAATAAGCAGCAGCATGCTTAATGCTCCTACATAAATTGAAAAACTGACAAAATAATGAACAATCGAAAGATTTCTGGTACAGTCCAGTATGGTTATCTTAATAATGCCATCTGTCTGTTCAACTCTGTAATAGGCATAAACAAAACCATTATAGTCAAACAGACCTCTTTTACTTTTGGTATTTATTGCCACGGAGGAAAAATCCTCTATATCATTTTCCGTTATGGCGGCGATATGCTCATTGTCGTAACTGATGATATCTCCATAAGGTGAAACATTTAATACAATATATCTGGATTCGTACTGAGTCTCCACTGTAATATCCTTGTTCTTAAATGCTTTTATTTCTTTTTCCTGAAGATATCCATCATTGTGTCCGGAAATAAAATCAAGAGTATTGAATATCTCATCCAGCGCATTCCTGTAGGTTATGAGATTTACAAGTCCAAGCACGATAACAAGCACTATCAGCATGGACAGCGCAGATATACCTATGAATTTTAATTTAAGAGCTCTGAACATAGATCTTACTCCATTTTTCAATTGCTAAACAACTACTTTGAAACCAGTTTAAAACTTCCACCCTGCTGTCCTGTTATTTCAATATCTGCCGAAATTGATTTCAGCTTATTTCTGAGATAGGAAATATAGACCCATACTATTTCCGGGCCGGCTTCACCTTCATTCCATACATGCTTATATATTTCTTCTGTTGTGAAGCTTTTTTCACTGTTGATCATAAAGAATTCCATAAGACTGGCTTCCATTCCCGCAAGTCTTACTGAGTTTTCGGAAATGAGCTCCTGACCGGAAACATCCAGGGTAACTGAACCGAAGCTCAGCTTCTTAGGCGTATAATCTTCCTTTCTTCTTGTAAGAGATCTGATCCTGGCCATAAGTTCTACCATGGCAAATGGTTTTGTAAGATAATCATCCGCTCCGGAATCCAGGCCTGTAACCTTATCATCCATTTCTGCTTTTGCCGTAAGGAGAAGAACCGGAGTTATATCTCCCGAATCCCTGATGATCTTAAGAGCCGTTATCCCATCCATCTTAGGCATCATTATATCAAATATCATGCAGTCGAAGGCATTTTCTTTTGCCTGCCCAACTGCCGCCTCCCCGTCATATACCGGGGTTACATTATAACCATTATGTTCCAGCACTGCCACCAGTGCTCGTGAGAGGTCTTTTTCATCCTCTGCCAAAAGTATATTCATAACTAAATCCTTTTTCTATTCAAATTGACTATAATAGAGCTTATTGTAAAATCCATTCTTTTTTAGGAGCTCCATGTGAGTTCCCTGCTCTACTATATTTCCTTCCTTCATAACAAGTATGAGATCCGCCTCCCTGATGGTAGATAATCTGTGAGCCACGATAAAGCTTGTTCTGCCCACCATCATCTTAGCAAAGGAACGCTGAACTCTGTGTTCTGTTCTGGTATCTATGGAGGATGTGGCTTCGTCAAGGATCAGCATTGGTGGAAGTCTTAGCATAACTCTTGTTATACAAAGCAGCTGCTTTTGTCCTTCGGAAAGGCTTCCGCCATCCTCTGAAAGGATTGTATCATATCCATCCGGAAGCTGCTTTATAAAGCGGTCCGCATGGGTAAGAGCTGCCGCCCTTTCCACTTCCTCCTGTGTTGCATCACTTGCACCGTAGCAGATATTCTCCCTAACGGTTGCCGTCTTAAGCCAGGTCTCCTGAAGTACCATTCCAAAGCTTTCCCTAAGACTTTCTCTGGAAACCTTTCTAATATCACTGCCCTGGATTTGGATACTTCCTTCATCCACATCATAAAATCTCATAAGAAGATTTATAATTGTACTTTTTCCACTTCCTGTAGGTCCTACAATGGCCACTCTCATTCCCGGCTTTATATGCAGGGAAAGATTTTTCAGAAGCTCCTTTTCCTTATCATAGGAAAAGCTTACATTCTTTATTTCCACCAGTCCTCTGGATTCCTCTGGAAGTGCATTTATTTTTTCTATCAGGTTTTCTTCCTCTCCAGTCTCCTGTGGTTCCTTCTCAGCTTCAATCAGCTCAAGCACTCTGTTGGCACAGGCCAGAGCATTCTGAAGCTCCGTCAGCACATTGGAAATCTCATTAAATGGTTTCATGTACTGGTTAGCATAGGAAAGGAAGGTTACCAGATTACCAACTGTAATGGCAGATGATAATGCAAAAAACGCACCTGCCACTGCTACTGCCGCATAGATTATATTATTTACAAAACGGGTTCCCGGATTAACTGTGGAGGAATAAAAGGTTGCTTTGAAGCTGGCCTCTGTAAGCTCCTCATTCATTTCATCAAATCTCTCAGCAGCTTTCTCCTCATATGAAAAGGCCTGAACCAGCTTTTCATGTCCTATCATCTCATCAATGAAGCCCGTAAGCTTTCCTCTTTTTTCCGACTGCCTTGCAAAATATTTATGTGTTTTCTTTGATATAAAAGTAGCAACAAACAGTGATAAAGGTGTAAGTATTATAACCATTATAGTTATCCTGATATCCAGTCTAACCATAAAAACGATAGTTCCTATAATGGTAACGACACCGGTAAAAAGCTGTGAAAATCCCAGAAGAAGACCATCTGAAAACTGATCTATATCTGTGGTAATCCTTGAAACCACATCACCTGAGGATCTGGAATCAAGATAGCTGAGAAGTGTACTCTGCATGCTGTCAAAGGCTTTCACTCTTATATCTCTGGAAACCCGGTTTACCACTGAATTGTTTATTATATTCATAAGCCACTGAAACAGAGCTGCAATGCCTGCACATAGTATTACATAACAGACATACATCAGCAGCTTATTCTTTTTGAAATCCGGTCCGGCTGTGATCTGATCGATGGCAGCACCAATGTTAACTGGAATATACAGCTGGAATAAAACTGTGAGAAATGCCATTATCAGTGACAGTATAATAAATGGGATGTATTTATGGAGATATCTGAAAATTCTCATGATGCCACCTCCTCATCCATCTGCGAACGATATATCTCCTGATATACCTCACAGGATTTAAGCAGGTCATCATGACTTCCTATACCTGACACAGTTCCCCTTTCCAGAACTATGATCCTGTCAGCTGCCATAAGTGTTCCGGCACGCTGACTTACAAGAAATACTATCTTGTCTTTTTTTATCTCATTAATTGCTGTTCTAAGCTTCTTTTCAGTTGCAAAATCAAGGGCCGAGGTACTGTCATCCAGAATTAGTATGGGTGAATCCTTGGCCAGTGCTCTGGCTATGGCCAGCCTCTGCTTCTGACCTCCGGAAAGATTTCTTCCCTCTGCATTTACCTCGAATTCAGCACCGCCTTCCTTCTGGCTTACAAACTCCTGGGCCTGAGACATACGGATTGCCTGCTGAAGCTTCTCCTGGTCCACCTCATCATTACCCAGCTTTATATTGTGAGCTATGGTTCCGCTGAAGGCTGTGGCATGCTGCTCATTGATGGATACCATTTGTCTTATCTGCTTTTTGCTGTAGTCCCTGATATCATATCCGTCTATTTTTATGGAACCGGAGGTTGCTTCATAAAATCTTGGAATAAGATTTACAAGGCTGGTCTTTCCGGAACCGGTACCACCGATTATTCCGATTATCTCACCTTCATGAGCCTCAAAGCTCACTCCCTCTACTGCAGGTTCTCTGGTTCCCGGATATGTAAGTGCTACATTTTCAAAGCTGATACTGTGGTTTGAAACTCCCGACAGATCTATATCATTTTCATTGTCAAACTTAATGTCAGGCTCGATTTCCATCACCTTTGCAACTCGTCCGGCGCTGGCAAACATCTTCGAAACCGTAATGATAAAATTCACAAATTTTATCAGCTCCACAAGTATATAGGACATGTAGTTGTAAAGGGCTATAACATCACCCTTCTGCATACCGCCTGTGCTTACCAGAAGTCCGCCATTATAGATAATGCAGGATATTCCCACGTTTATGATAATCAGAGTTACAGGATTCAGGAAGGATGAAACACGGCCAACCAGAAGCTGCATTTTCATAAGAAGCTTTGATGAATCTTTGAATTCCTCCGACTCCTCATCCACTCTGTTAAAGGCGCGGATAACTCTGACACCCACTATGTTTTCTCTGGTATGGAGAGTTACCTTGTCCAGTCTCTCCTGAACCTTTCGAACCAGCGGAATCGTAATAACAACTATGGCGCCTACAACTATAAAAAGGGCTATCAGTATGTAAACAAAATAAGCAGCCACCTGGGCATTTACCCTGAATGCCATTATAGTAGCGCCAAATACTATAAATGGAGACCTGAGAAGAAGTCTGAGTATCATGTTAACGCCGGTTTGCATCTGATTCACATCACTGGTCATTCTGGTGATCAGGGTTGATGTTCCTATCCGGTCTATATTACTATATGACAGACTTTCTATATGTCTGAAAAGAGCGCCTCTTACCTCCCGGCCAAAATCCATTGCCACTCTGGCTGAGAAATACTGAGCAGTAATGGCGGCAATCATTCCGACTATTGCAAGCGCAAAAAGAAGAAGCGCGGAGTTGATGATGCTATGTCTGTCTCCATTTGCTATGCCCACATCCACAAGCTGGGCTATAACAAGGGGAACCAGAAGCTCAAATCCCGCTTCAAGCATTTTAAAAAGTGGTGCCATAATGCACCTGAAGGTATAAGGTTTTAGATAAACTAAAAATCTTTTCATCCGACTTATCCGATCAATTCTCTTATAGTCTGCATTGAAAGGTCACAGGAAGCCAGCTCATCTGCTACACGTTTTAATTCCGATACCAGCAGCTCCTGATTTGGTATATCCTTCTTATATTTCATCTTATGTTCCAGAGCCGCCCATGTATCCATGGCAATGGTTCTGACCTGCATTTCAACATAATAAATTCCCGGAGTATTTCCCAGAACATCCTTATATTCTGACTTAACAGCAAGGATCATATGATAACTTCTATAACCATTTGGCTTTGTATGTTTTATATAATCCTTCTCTTTTATTATGTCGCAGTCCTTGAAGCTTCTTACATATTCAACAACTGAATATACATCATCTACAAAGGAGCATATTACTCTTATTCCTATGGCATCCTTCATAACTGAAAGGGCCGATTCGGCCGTCTCCGGCACACCCTTGCGAATGCACTTCTCTCTCATACTTTCATCAGACTTGATACGCGAAGAAATATGCTCATAACCCTTGTCATGAGTCTTCTCATATATATCATTCTGATATTTTTCAAGTCTGGCTTCTATATCATTTTTTACTGCCTCCAGGGCAGCCTCATATTCACCGTATATATTTGACATATCTATTTCCTTTTTATGCATCAGCTTCGTTTTCGGATTCTGTATTTTTTATTACCTGCTTTTTCTTTTTATCGGACTTCATATGATTTCCGATAATTTCCGAAACGTCTGAGATTGTTGTAAAGGTACTACACTCCGAATTACTAACAATTCTCTTCAGTTCAAAAATTTCAGCACGGGTAACAACGGTATACAGAATCTGTTTTTCGTCATTGCTCACAAGGCCTTCACCTCTGAGAAATGTTACTGTTCTTCCGAGCTCCAGATAGATTTCCTGAGCCAGAGCCTTACCATCATCTGTGATGATCATTACGGACTTTGTATTATCCCAGCCAATTTCCACTATATCGATAACCTTGGATGTAATAAAATACATAAGCAGCGAATACATGCCCCGATCCAGACCAAAGGCTATACCTGCTACCGTATAAATGATTATATTAAAAAACAGAATGATCTGACCTGTGGAAATGGAAAGCTTCTTGCTGAGAAGAATGGCCACTATTTCAGTTCCATCCAGACAGCCACCGCCTCGAAGCACAAGTCCAACTCCTGCTCCCAGAAGAACTCCTCCAAAGGTAGTGGCAAGTATTATATCCCTGGTTGCATTTTCCATCTGGTCAAAAACACTGGTCATAACAGAAAAAACAGTAATTGCTATGATAACCTTGAGGATAAACCTCTTTCCCATTTTTCTCAGTCC
The DNA here is from genome assembly GCA_902795855.1 of uncultured Lachnospiraceae bacterium. Taxonomy (GTDB): domain Bacteria; phylum Bacillota; class Clostridia; order Lachnospirales; family Lachnospiraceae; genus Eubacterium_Q. The sequence goes on along the minus strand of CADBMW010000147.1, from coordinate 3,457 downwards.
TATAATAATAAAGGGAATATTCAAAATGGCAACAAGTAGTCCAAGAGGAATCTTTATAAAGCTTTCGAGAATCATGCTGACACCTGTAACGCCGCCGTCAAAGATCTTATTTGGAGCAAGGAATTCCTCCAGTGCAAAGGCAGCAAGAGTTGCTCCAAAGATGATCATGAGCATGGACTGTATATGATGTCTGATTCGTTTTTTCTTCTTATCACTCATAGTTCCGAGCCTTCTATTTTTTAAAGTATAACATGAGAAGCAAAAATAGCTTTTCATAAAGTATATCAAAGGTTAAGTATAGCATATACAATATAGGTTTTCAAAAATACCAAGTTACATCAAAATTCTATATTTCCAGCAGCGTAGGTTTTGTCACCGGCTATGATGCTTACCTGATACTGACCTTTGAGATTTTCATCCTTGGAGATGTAGGCTGAAAATCCGTTTCTGCTTTCTTTGAAGCTTTTGTCTTCTGCTGTTTCAGCTTCACTATTATTATCTATGTCAGCTTCTCTGTTTTCCTCTGTGTAAGCTTCCAGCAGCTCTGCCTCATAAATAGGAAAGGCTTCGTAGCACAGTGTTTCTCCGGATTTTTCCAGGAGAATATAAACTCTGCCATCTCCATCCTCCATATCTTCAGGAAGGACTCCATATATTCTGCCGGCGTATCCAAGGGCTTCATATGTTAGCTTTGCTTCGCTGCCGGAGGTATATTTGCCGTCGGTATAAGAAGCTGCTATCTCCTGCCTTTGGGGTGCATACATAAATGGTGCCTTAGCTATTACTTTATTCAGATTTCTTTCAACGATTTCATATACAACATCTGTTCCGTCAGCAAGGGATGTTATATCAGGGCAGTCTGTACGTTTGAAGGTTACTTCACTGTAGCTGTCTATCATATATGGCAGAAGGGCTCTTCCGAAGGAATCCCTGGCCATAAACAGTCTGCTGCCATCATTTTTCTCAAGGTTTCTTGTACTGAAAAGGTCATCTCCCTGTTCCTTATCACTCATGAAGCTTTCCAGCTGAGCCTCGGCGTCCTTAACACCTGCCGGAACAGTGAACATGAACTTACTATGTCTGATGTTATAGTTATACTGATAGTCCATGAAGCCTCCTGCGGGATAAAGCAGCTTATCCAGGTCGCCTCTCCAGGTTTTTTCTTTTGTATACTCTGCACCTTCATGACTGTCATGATCTCGTCCCAGACTATCCATTATGGCATTATAGCCCAGCAGCGCCCCCTGATAATTCCAGTGGGAATCGCGTACATGATATAGGTCTTTATCTTTATTATCTCTCAGAACAGATCTGAGATCAGTTACATTTACTCCCAGTTTTTTCGCCTCATCTGTTATTCTCGTGAGATTGTTTACTTCAGATCTTTTGTATCGTGAAGGCATATTCTCTTCGTAAACGGAGGCTTTATTTGGAGCTGTTACAAATGTAAAATGCCCCCCTTTTGCTTCAACACTTTCCTGCATCAGCGAAAGGGTTACTGCACTGGATTTAACCTCATGATCTGACACTAAATTTGTATTCATGTAATCAGCTGCCTCAGACTCGAAATAAAGCCATCCGTCTTTACCGCTGATAACATTTGAGGATGCTGCCTCAAACATATCTGCTTTTACATAATTAGCTGTAGAAAGAATACATGCTCTAAAGGGAATCCTGTCATTCACCCAGGATTCGAATTGTCCTGAAAAATCTACATTGAGTTTTCCCTCTGAAATAAAAGAAGGAAACTCTGTAAGTTCTCTTTTTTCAAGAGATATATCATTTTCGAAAAATGGCATCAGCAAAAGAGGGACTGTGCAGATAGCCATAAATATTACAGAATAAATAATCTTGAATTTCTTATTCATATGACACAACCTCCTCTTCTAAAATCTGAAATAGATAAATGGATTATATTTTCCGGATATCAGTGACAGTAGCGAAAGCAGGAATATTAACAGTGAACCTGTATAGGCTGCGTAGTTATAAAACTTTGCACCGGAAGTTTTTTCTATTTTCTTTCTGAGAACCGGAAATACAGGGCCGGAAAGAATTATGGCAAATATAAAGGATATGATAAACAGACCTGAAAGGCATGCTATGATCTGGGCATTAGCAGCTCCGTCTCCTGCATTAATTGTAAACATATCCTTAATGATTCCAAAGCCCTGAGTAAGACTGTCTGCTCTGAATATTACAAATGCCAGAACAACTATAAGCATTGTATAGATATGTCCAATAGGTCTGAACCATTTCTTCTTTGTAGGAATAATCTGATAGGTTTCCAGCATCTGACAAAGACCGTGGATCATTCCCCATACTATAAAAGTAAAATTGGCTCCATGCCAGAGTCCCGTCAGGAAAAAGACTATAAGCTTATTTACGGTGGTTCTCACATTTCCTTTTCTGTTTCCCCCAAGAGGAATATATACATATTCCTTGAACCAGGTAGAAAGGGAAATGTGCCAGCGTCTCCAGAATTCCTGAATTGTTGGAGATATAAATGGATAATTGAAATTCTCCCTGAAATCGAATCCAAATATACAGCCAAGGCCTATAGCCATATCACTATAACCGGAGAAGTCAAAGAAAATCTGAAGGGTGTAGCATACTGCCCCAATCCAGGCAGGAATTGTTCCCACCTCCTGCGGTTTAAAACCAAATACAGTATCAGCCACAAATCCCATCTGATTTGCCACCAGAACTTTTTTACCAAGACCGAATATAAAACGACATATTCCCCTGCTGACTCTGTCCACTGAAAATTCTCTTTCATGAAGAGCATCTGCTATATCCTCATATCTTACGATAGGTCCTGCAATAAGCTGTGGGAAGAAGGATATGTAAAGAAGCACATAGAAAAGATTTTTCTGAACTCTTTTGTTATCACGATAAACATCTATTACATAGCTGAGTCCCTGGAAGGTGAAAAATGATATTCCTATGGGAAGTCTGATCTGAGGTACCGGTATGGAAAGTCCAGTTACAGAATTAAATATCTCAGCGAAAAAGCCTGTGTATTTATACGCTATCAAAAGGCCGATATTTAACAGGACAGCCACAAATACCGCAGCCTTTTTGTACCTGCTTCCAGCCGCCATGATACCAAACAGATAATTCAGAATAATGGATATGATCATTATCATTACTGCCACAGGCTCGCCGTAAGCATAGAAAATCAGACTGGCAACAGCAAGGATTGCATTTCTGATCACATTATTTCTGCAGATTGCATACAGAATGAATGTGACTGGCAAAAACAAAAAAAGAAATGTAACTGAGCTGAATGTCATTTCAAAAATCCTCCGGAAACAAAAACCCCTTAACACAAAGTGCTAAGGGGTTATAATTACTGTTTAAGTAGTTCTATCAAAATTACTCAACGATAGATACAACTCTACCTGAACCTACTGTTCTACCACCCTCACGGATAGCGAATGTAAGTCCCTGCTCCATA
>CADBMW010000146.1 GCA_902795855.1 uncultured Lachnospiraceae bacterium | reverse complement strand
TACATGAAAGTTTTTTCTTATGTGATGACTCTTACGAAGGATCAGGAAGATGCCATGGAGATAACCCAGGAAACATTTTTCAGAGCAATTACCACTGAAAAAGAGTTTCGAGGCGAAAGCGAAAGCTTTACCTGGTTATGTGCCATAGCTAAAAACTACTTCGTGGACACAAAACGAAAACAGTCCAGACTTGAAGAAGTACCTCTTGAAGAGCAGCCGGATAATAAAAGCTTTGAAAAAAGCCTGGCTGATTCTGAAACATCCTTAAAGATTCATCAGATTCTCCATACAATGGAAGAACCATATAAGGAAGTATTTCAGCTCAGGATATTCGGTGAATTATCCTTTAAGCAGATAGGTTCTATATTCGGAAAAACAGAAAACTGGGCCCGGGTTTCTTATCATCGTGCCAGATTAAAGATTAAAGAAAGGATGGAAGAAAAATGAAATACGATTGTAAATTAATTGAAGATCTCCTGCCTTTATATAAAGATGGAATATGCAGTGAGGCAAGTATAAAAGCAGTACAGGAACATCTTAAGGAATGTCCCCAGTGTACAAAGATGCTAAATGAATTAAATGATACTGAGATAGATGACATGATCATACAGGAAAAGGAAAATGTCATAGGAACCCAGTCAAAGTTTTTTAAGAGAAAAAGTGCTCTGGTAGGAAGCATAATAGCGGCAGTCTTTGCAGTACCTATTCTGGTCTGCCTGATAGTAAACCTGGCAGTAGGACATGGACTCACCTGGTTTTTCATTGTTTTAGCAGCTATGTTTATACCTACATCATTATTTGTAGTACCTCTTATGGCTCCAAAGAACAGAATGTTTCTCACTATGACATCATTTACGGCAAGCGTTATCCTGCTTCTTGGAGTATGCTGCTTATTTACCGGTGGCAGCTGGTTCATGATAGCCGCAACCGCCACGCTATTTGGACTGACCATATGCTTCATGCCATTTATAGCATGCAGAAGACCTGTAAATGCATATCTTAAGAATAAAAAAGGTCTTGCGATAATGGGCGCTTACACAGTTACATTTTATCTCATGATCTTATGTATCGGATTAACAGTTAAAAGTGCCACATTCTTCCCGATGGCATTAACAATCAGCTTACCGATCATAGCTATGACTTGGCTTATATTCTTTGTTATAAGATATCTTCCTGTAAACGGCTTTTTAAAAGCAGGAATCAGCATAGCAGCAATCAGCTCATTTGTACAGTTTGGAACACCGGCCATCGTATATCTTTGTGTAAAGAATGTTGGCGACGATGTGGTTTATTATTCAGATACAAATCCAATAGTATATATGGCATGCATTGGACTTGGAATACTTTTTGCAGTAATTGGAATTCTTGTAGGATTAAAGAAGGAGAAGAACAATGATTAAGATTAAAAGAATTATATGTTTATCAGCAGTTGTAGCAGCACTGGGATGTCTTACAGGATGTTCCTTTGGAGTAAGAACAAATTATACATATGACAATGGAGATAAATATGTGGCAGGTGACCGTGAAATATCAGAAAACATTGAAATATTAGATATAGATTATGTTTCGGGTGAAATAACTCTAAATGAATCCGACACTGAAAAAATCAGCATTAAGGAAACTGCAAAGGTTACCCTTGATGATAAGCAAAAGGTACATACCTGGGTTAATGGTTCCACACTTTATGTAAGATATTGTGCTTCAGCAAAAGGCCTTGATCTTAATGATCTGGATAAAAAGCTTACCATGGATATGCCTAAGGGAATAGAGCTTAGTAAGCTGAAAATACAGCTTTCCTCCGGTGATCTGAGTGGTGGATGTGCTGCAAAGAACATAAAACTAAATGCTTCATCCGGAAATTTAACATTTGAACAAAAAGGCTCCAGTGAAGAAATAAGCGTGGAAGTTTCATCAGGAAAAATAGATCTTACAGCAGAAAATGCAGATGATGTAAAGCTTATTTCAAGCTCCGGTGAGATTAAGGCAGATATTGAAAAAGTAAAGAATTATAAATCTGAGAGTTCCAGCGGAGATGAAAATATATCCTTTACAAATGTACCTGAAGAGACAAGCATAGTAGCCTCATCCGGTGATATAACATTACATCTTCCAAAAGATGCATCCGTATCAGCAGATATCAGTACCTCCAGTGGAGATGTAAGCTCAGACATAGAACACAGCAAACCTAATAAGGATGGTAACAAATACGTATTTGGCGGCGGCAAAAATAAGATGAGCATCAGCACATCCTCCGGCGACGTTGAAATACTGGGTAAATAATAAGTAAATGAGTCAGAAGGAAACGTCCCTTTTGACTCATTTTGTTTTTTTTGGTACAATACCGTATTGTTGAATATGGAAAAAGGAATGCGGTTATGGTTAAGAAAGAGATAAATGAAATAAAGTCATTATATGATACCATCCAGGAGTGTGGAATTTCGCGGCTTGCGGGCTGCTATGTGAATGGTGAGGGCAGCAAGGTTAAAACCTTTTCGGAGCTGTTTCTGAATCTTCCTGAGGAGGAGATGTATAAGTATCTTGAGATTTTCAGAAGAACTCTTTCTGGTACTCCGGGAAAGAATCTTTTTGATGCTGCTTTTATTTCTAGCGAAAATGTTTCTTCCGACAGTGGTAAGGAACTGCTGGACAGGATCAGAAAATCTGAGCTGAAGGATGATGATGTTCTGAATCTATTTTACGATAAGGTTATAGAGCACTATAATTATGTAGGAAATTATCTTATCCTTCTGATTTATCAGTCCTATGATATTCCGGGAATGACATCAGACGGAATCGAGATGGATGATGCTTCTGATGAGGTTTATAATTATATATTATGCAGTATCTGTCCTATGAAGCTTACAAAACCGGGACTTGGATTTGATGATGATCTGGGTGAGATACATACTCTGAGACAGATTTTTGCCGTGGAGCTTCCGGAAACCGGATTCTTATATCCTGCATTTAATGAAAGAAGCTCAGATGATTCTACAATTCTATATTCCTGCAGAAATACAAAGTATCTTCAGGATGGACTTATTGATAAGGTTCTGGGAGTTACAGCTACACTTCCTGCTAAGCAGCAGAAGGAGGGCTTTACGGAATTCGTTACAGATGTGCTGGGAGATGAATCAAGCTTTGAAACGGTTCTTTCTATCCAGGAGAATCTGAAGGAAACCGTAATGAATAAGAAGTCCGAGGCCTTTGGCGAAACTGTCTATATAGATAAGGAAACTATGCGTGATGTCTTCGAAAAAAGCGGTGTGTCAAACGAAAAGCTGGATACCTTTGATAAAAAATATGATGAACAGTTTGATATGAAGCGTCTCCATGAGAAGCAGATTGAAGCGGAGATTTCTGATGAAAATACAGAGGTCGCTGAGTCTGTAAGTTCCAAAAAGGATGGATATTCTTCAAATGTTAAGGTTGAAGAGAAATACTTTGCGGACAATATAGCTCCGGTGCGAAATCTGGAGGTCAGAAATGCCAATATGGTTCTGAGAGTCAACAGCAAGCATACAGATATAATAGATACCAGAGTGATAGACGGCAAGAAGTGTCTTGTAATCGAGCTTACAGATGATCTTACCGTAAATGGTATCCCTGTGGAAAGTTTTCAATAAATCTTAAACAAATAGGAAGGTTTAGAAGATGAATGACATTTATGAGCAGGCCAAATTAACAATGAGTGAAATCAAAGAGAACATAAATACCGATCTGGGAAATCTTCTCGTAATCGGTTGTTCCACAAGCACAGTTCAGGGCGATATGCCGGGAACCAACTCCAGTGAAGTAATAGCTGAGCAGCTTTATCGGGCTGTTATGGAGGTTTTTGGAAATGACTTTGATATAGCAATTCAGTGCTGTGAGCATTTAAACAGAGCTCTTGTAGTAGAAAAGGACGTTGCGGAAAAATATGGTTTCCTTATTGTAAATGCTGTTCCATACAAGAAAGCCGGTGGAGCTTTTGCAACCCAGTATTATAATTCATTAACTTCCCCGGTGGTGGTGGAGGATATCCATGCTTCAGCTGTAATTGGAATTGACATAGGTGGTGTCATGGTAGGAATGCATATGAGACCGGTGGTAGTTCCAATGAAGCTGAAAAACAGAAAAATTGGGGAGGCTCATATTCTGGCCGGAAGCAGCAGGTTAAAATACGTGGGCGGCGAGAGAACCAGATATATGTAGAAGAAAATTAATGGTTGAAATTTTAGCTGAATTCCAGCATAATTAGTACCGTATGAACCATAAAAAGGAGGAAAAAAGATGAGATTAAAGAAGTTTATTATGGTTTCACTTGCAGCAGTAATGCTTATGTCCTGCGCTGCATGTGGCAAAAAGGAAGAGGCAACTGAGGCTACAACAGAAGTAGTTACTGAGGCTCCAACAGAGGAGGAAGCAAGCTCAAATGATTCACTGGCTACTGAAATGGATGCAGCAGATGATGTTGCAGACAAGGGTGGTGACGGTCTCGTTTCTGATGAAATGGTTCAGAAGGGATATGTATATATGTCAGATGTTAATGAATCTACATTTGATATGACTTATGATGATGTTGCTGCATATTTCGGTGCTGACGGACTTTTCGATAAGGAAGAGTACAGTGATCACATGGAAGCAAATTATCGTTATTATAAGTGGATTTCAAAAGATAATGACAGTGTATTCATCTATGTAAACTTTAAGCAGGATGATGATGGAGTTTATCGTGTAAGCGGATATAACTCAAGTGGATTCACATTAGATGAAGCAAGAGATAAGTATCTTGATGAACTGCAGTCTGAGTCTGGTTCTGGTTCTGAGGAATAAAACCCGGAATTAACTAAAAGTAAGCAATATAATTTAATCATTATAATCGTAAAAATGTCCATCATATGATGGGCATTTTTTTTCTTTATTTCATTTTTAAGTTTTGTTTAAGGTTGGTGTTTTATCATGGATTACGAAATATCAATAATGAAAAAAGTGTTTGGTATTGAGGTGACTAACAATGACGAAAGAAAAAAGAAAAAAGAAAAAAATGAGTAAGGCAAAGCTGATAAGGATAATTATTACTATAGTAGTTATCCTGGCGGGATTATCAGGACTGGTTTTGTTCCTGAGAAAAAAGGTCAGCGAAAAATATGCCTCAAAAAATGAATCCGAGATCATAAGTGCCCAGGTGGAGTCCGGAAGTATAAGTACGACGGTCTATGGATCGGGACAGCTTAGTGATGATGATGTAGAGGAAATAAGTATTCCCGATTCGGTGGAAATAGATGGGCTTAAAGCTTCTCCCGGTGATGCAGTAGAGGAAGGTGATGTTCTGGCTACTGTGAAGATGCAGTCAGTTATAACAGCCATGTCAGAGGTTCAGACTCAGATAGATGAGCTGGATGATCAGCTGGAGGATGCTGAAGATGACGAAGTGGAATCTACCATAAAAGCAAATGTTTCCGGAAGAGTTAAGGACATATACGCTTCAGAAGGTGATGCAGTCATGTCAGTTATGGCTGAGAATAATGCACTCATGACCATTTCAGCAGATGGTTATATGGCAGTGGATATCACCGGTTCTTCATTAAATGAAGGAGCTGAGGTAACTGTGACAGCCTCGGATGATACAGAGTTTAGTGGAACTGTAAAATATGTATCCGGAGAAACTGCAGTAGTTCTTTTCTCTGACGAAGCGCTTTCAGCTGGAGATAAGGTTGCAGTTAAGGACTCAGATGGAAATGAAATAGGAAGTGGACAGTGTTATATAAATAGTCCGGTAACGGTTGTAGGCTACGGTGGAACCATAAGCTCCATAAATGTAAGTGAAAATTCATCAGTTAGTTCAGGATCAAGTCTCATATCACTTACGGATACTGAATATACAGTCAATTTTGAAACACTTTTAAAACAGCGCAGTAAGCTGGAAGAAACTCTTTCAGATCTGCTTGAAATATATAAGAAGGGTGCCATTACAGCAAGTATTTCCGGAAGTATAAAGTCGGTGCCTGATACAGAGGAATCGTCCTCGACTGATAATACAGATACGGATACAGATAATTCGAAAGTTTATACCATCTCTCCTGATAAAACCATGACAGTCTCCGTATCTGTAGATGAAACAGATATCCTTTCTCTGGAAACGGGACAGGAAGCAGATATAACCATCAGCTCTTTAGGAGATGACACCTATACCGGAACGATTACTGAGATAAATAAAACCGGAACCGGAAGTGACGGAGTGACAACATATACTGCAAGTATTCAGATAGAAAAGCAGGATGGCATGCTGGAGGGTATGAGTGCTGAAGCAAGTATAAAGATAAAGAGTGTTGATAATACCCTGATGGTGGCAGCAGATGCGGTAAATATTACAAGCAGCTCGGCTTATGTATATACAACCTATGACGAAGAAAAGGATGAGCTGGGTGGATTAACAGAAGTTACTGTAGGAATATCAAACAGTAGTAATATAGAAATTGTCTCAGGTCTTTCTGAAGGAGATACGGTTTATTACAAGGAAAAAACCGACAGCAGGAATCCATTCGGTGGTAGCTTTGGAGGCTTTGGAGACAGCAAGATGGACTTTGGAAATAGTAACAGCATGCCTGGTGGAAGTGGAAATCCATTCAGTGGACAGGGAAATCCTACATCAGGAGATATGCCTTCCTTCCCGGGAAATAAATAATGTCAAATGAGGTAGCAGCATGATCAGATTGGAAAATGTATGTAAAAACTATCAGATAGGTTCCGAGGTAATACATGCTCTGGATAATGCCTGTCTAAATATAGAAAAAGGCGAATTTGTCAGCATAATCGGTCCTTCCGGAAGTGGTAAGTCAACTCTCATGAATATAGTGGGATGTCTGGATACTGCGGACTCTGGAGATTACATACTGGATGACATTCCTATTGAGGATTATACGGAAAAGGAACTGGCACGAATCAGAAACAAAAAGATAGGATTTGTTTTTCAGAGCTTTAATCTTATACCTAAGCTGACTGCCGAGGAAAATGTTGAACTGCCACTGATCTATCAGGGTGTTAAGAAATCCGAAAGAGAAGAAAGAGTAATGGCAGCTCTGGAGATGGTAAATCTTACAAAAAGAATTAACCATTATCCTACAGAGCTTTCCGGTGGACAGCAGCAGAGAGTGGCTATAGCAAGAGCCATAGCTACATCACCTTCTCTGATCCTGGCTGATGAGCCAACAGGAAATCTGGATTCTTCCACAAGTCAGGAGATAATGGATATATTCCTTGATCTGAATAATAAGGGAAATACCATAGTTCTGATCACACATGATAATGAAGTGGCTGAAAGAGCAAAAAGAATTCTTTATATAAGAGATGGCAGAGTTTCGGAGGTGAAGGGATGATACAAACATTTAAAATGGCTATCAAATCCATAGGCTCCAATAAACTCAGAGCTTTTCTCACCATGCTGGGTATCATAATCGGAGTAATGGCACTGGTCATACTGGTCAGTCTGGTTAATGGAACTACAAATACAGTTACCGACAAGATATCAAGCCTGGGAACAAATTCCATGACAGTTACCATTTCCGATAATAAGGGAAATCCATTTTATATGAGTGATGTAACTGAGTGGACTGAAAAGAAGCAGATTGGAAAGATAGCACCATATCAAAGTGAAAATTTAACAGCAAAATATAAGGGAACCTCCTCTTCTCTCAGTGTTTATGGAGTCACACCCACCTACTATGATGTGCAGGGGCTTAAACTTCTCCTTGGAAGATTCATTAAAACAACAGATCTGAATAATCACACAAATGTATGCGTCATAAATGAGACGGCAGCATCTGAGCTCCTGGGTTATACGGATGTAGTAGGTGAGGAGATATCCATAAACGGTATCAGCTATAAGATAGCAGGAGTCCTGGAGGATGATGATGGTTCACTTACCAGCGTATTTAAAAGCGGCAGCAGAGTCGCATACATACCATATACAAGTCTTATAAGAATGAGTACAGAAGTGACAAATGAGATCACCAGTATGTACGTGACAGCAGCAGATGGATATACCTCTGAAGAAACTGAGGAAGTTGTAACGGAGCTTCTGATGAAGAGGCTTGAAGAGGATGAAGATGCATTTTCAGTAAGTACAACAGATGCTCTGGAGGAAACCATGACCAGCGTAACTTCAGTTCTTACAATGCTTCTGGGAGGCATAGCTGCCATATCCCTCATCGTAGGCGGTATTGGAATAATGAACATTATGCTGGTAACAGTAACTGAAAGAACCAGAGAGATTGGTATAAGAAAAGCCATAGGTGCAGACAGAAGCGTGATACTCCAGCAGTTCCTGATGGAAGCAGTAGTCCTTTGTATGATGGGATGCATGATAGGAATATTCCTATCCTGGGTAGTTCTCAGAGTTATAGGACTGGTGGTATCCGGAATGAATATGTCATTTAACATGAACCTTATGGTTGTACTTGTTGCAGTAGTATTCTGCTTTATCATCGGAATAGTTTTTGGACTGTATCCGGCAAATAAAGCAGCTAAAATGAAGCCTATTGACGCACTTCACTATGGCGGATGATGAGTAGACATATGATGAATAGTGAAAAACATTAGAAAGGAGACTCACAGATATGAAAAAACAAAAAAAGAAATGGCCTTGGATAGTGCTTATAGTGATCTTTACACTGATCATGATAGCAGACGTTATAATTTGGGGAATCACATCTAAAATGTCATCTGGCTTTAATAAAGATTTTAGCGGTTTTCCGGGACAAAGACCGGATATGGCAAGCTCCACAGATAGTGAGGCAGATGACTCAGATGGCAGCAATAAGCCGGACTTTTCAAACTTTGAAGGCATGACACCTCCGGGAGACGGAGAGAAACCAGACTTCAGTAGCAGCGACGGAGAACGCCCAAGCTTTCCAGATGGAGAGAAACCAGACTTCAGTAACAGTGACGGAGAACGCCCAAGCTTCCCAGATGGAGAGAAATCAGACTTCAGTAACAGTGATGGAGAAAAGCCTGATTTCAGTAATTTTGAAAAAGGTATGACACCTCCCGGAAATATGAAGGGCAAGGGATTCTTATTCAGCATTAAGAAGTTCTGTCTGCCAATACTTATAATCTGTATTCTTGTAGACGCATTCTCCATAATCATGCTTGTTCTTGCAATTAAAAGCAACAAGTCTGGTCCGGATGATCCGGAAAACGGAGATAACATAGACGGCTATGATAATAATAATAACTATACTGATTCAAATAATGACAACCCTCAAACTCCTCGTCATAATTCCAGGATAGCTATGATTGTAGTACCTGTTTTGGTTATCGGTATCATTACAACTTTGGGAATACTCACAAAGAATAAAAATGAAACTGCTACAACAGGTGTAGCCGCAGATGAAACAGTTATGGAAGCTTCTCTTGAGGAAGCTTCCATGTCTTCTGTTATAAGTGCCGGTGGAAGCGTTACCACTGAGGAATCTGAAAATGATTATTATCCTGAAGGAATTGAGATAAGTAAATACTATGTAAAAGAGGGGGATACTGTATCTGAAGGCGATTTGATAGCCGACGTGGATAAGGTATCCGTAATGAATACCATTAAGACTGTAGAAGATACTATAGAGGGTCTGGATAAAGAGCTTGAATCTGTATCAGACGAGGCTACAGAAAACATAACTGCATCTGCAGGTGGAAGGATCAAAAAGATTTATGCCTCTGAGGGAGGGGCTGTAAAGGATACAGTAAGAGATAATGGTGCATTGGTGGTTCTTTCTCTTGATGGCTGCATGGCAGTGGATATTGAATCAGATGAAAAAATAAACATCGGGGAAAAGGTAGAGGTAACTGTTGGAGTTGATGAAGTAAGCGGAAGAGTAACAGCTCTTAAGGATCAGATCATTACAGTTACAATAGATGATGAATATGGTTCAGTAGATGAAAATGTAAAGGTTACATATGAGGATAAGGAGCTGGGGAGCGGCTCACTTTACGTACATCAGGCACTTCAGATAACAGGCTATGAAGGTACAGTCAGTGAAATATGTGTTGCAGAGAATGAAGAAATCAGCAAAGGCGATACAGTAATAAAGCTTACAGATGGTGCCTACAGTGCAAAATATGAACAGCTTCTCAAGCAGAGAGAAAAGCTGGAAAAACAAATGAAGAGTC
>CADBMW010000145.1 GCA_902795855.1 uncultured Lachnospiraceae bacterium | reverse complement strand
TTTTTTTTGTAACGTTTTTTAGCCTCCTGCGTCTAACCGAAGGAATGAAATAAAGAAAGAAAAATATATTCCGTTTTTTAATCTGTTTTTAATCATTTTTAATCTTAATAAAAAGATGGATTAATTTTTCTTTTCTATATTTGTAACAAATAAAAAAACGAAGGAGGAAGTTAAAAGTGGGCGTTTTTTTGAAGTACATCTCAAAAAACATGTTTGAGAAGAAAGGGAGGTTTTTTCTGCTGATGTTTTCCATAGCCATAAGTGCAGCGCTTCTGGTGGCCAGCCTTGGCATGGTGGATCTGATAACAGACCAGCTGAGTGAACCTTACGAATCCGGAATTGTATCAGATGTTTCGGTTGTCTCGAAAACGGATAATCCATTTCTGAAGAAAAATGATATTGATACCGAAGGGCTGAAGGGCCTTATCTATGAACTACAGACCACCGGAGTTATCAATAAAAATGACAAGATTAAGTATGTAACTATTCATGGTAGAACAAACTACGATGGAACAATCCTGGAAGGCAAAGCAGATTTTCTTAATGAGAAAGAATCTGAAGGAAAGCCATACTGTGTTCTGTCAAAAAGAATCGCAGATGAAATGAAACTTAAGACAGGAGATTCATTAAAGCTTTTCCTGTCAGGTGAAGAAATCAGTTTCAAGGTTAAAGCACTTTCAGCAAATGAGAATATGTTCTATTCAGATGTGGCAAATCAGTTTAACCTGATAGTTCCATATGAATATATGAATGAAAAACTAAGTGCCGATGATGGATATAATGTAATCTACGGAAATGTATCCGGCAAGACGGCAGAGAGTTTTGTAAAGAGTTTTAACGAAGCAAATAAAGATGTAAAAGCCATAGATCTTAAATCAAATATAGAATATGACTATTCTTTAAATACAGCGCTTTATTTCATGCTGGCCATAGTAGTGATCGTAAGCTCCATCATCATATATGGAGTATTCAAATTAATACTTGCTGAGAGACTTACAGTAATCGGTACATTTATGAGCCAGGGTGCAACAAAGAATAAAATAGAGAGAATCATCCTGATGGAAGGCTTTCTCTACGGACTTTTCGGAGGTGTGGCAGGATGCACCATTGGAGAAGTAATCCTGTACTTCCTTGGAAGAATCACTTCACCTCTTGCAGATTACGGAATATATTCAGAGTTTAGTATAGATCCGAAATACGTTGCAGCAGGAATAATATTTGCAGTCATCCTTTCAGTGACTTCTGCTTTCTTCCCGGTACGAGGTGTCAGAAAGCTTGAAGTAAAGGATGTAATCCTGAACCGCGCAGAGATTAAACGTGGAAGAACAGTAGTTAAATCAATCATAGGTTTACTGCTGATAGGCTTTTCCGTAGCAGTGTATTTCTTAAATGATAATATGATAAATGTAACCGCAGCTTTCGGTTTTGCAACAGCTTATGCAGGAATAGTTCTTCTTGTTCCTATAGTTGTAAAAGGCATAACAACATTACTTTGCAGAGTGTTTAAGAATAATACAACACTTTATCTTACATTAAATAATCTGAGAAGCTCAAAGCTGCTTCAAAACAATATAGTACTTATCGTTGTTTCCCTTTCCTCAGTTCTAATGATTTCATCCTTCGGAACAAGCATGACAGACCTGGTGGTAGATGCTTATAGAAAAATGGATTATGAGTACTCGGTTCAGGGAATTATGGAGAGTGATCCAAGTCATTCAACAACTGACAAGATAATTGAAAGACTTGAGGAAACTAAGGGAGTAGAGAAAGATTCTATCTGTCCTGGCTACTTTGAAGAGGCAACTTTAGATGATATGTCAGTAATAGCCACAGGAATTGATCCTTATCCATTCAAGAGGGTTCTTGATGAATATTTCGATTTCACAAAGAACAATTCTAAGGATTTTCAGGAACTTCAGGAAGGAGATATTCATTCCGTTATTCTTACAACCAAGGTTGCAGATGAGATAAATAAAGATGTAGGTGATACAGTCAAAATTAAGATAGATTCACAGGAAGCAGAGTTAAAGGTTGTGGGAATCTACGACGGAAAGGCATATGACAATGGACTTTCTGTTCTGATGAATAAGAAGCTTCTGATTGATGAGTTTAAGATCAAGGAAGCCAATATGATATATTACAACGTTTCAGGAGATGACGAAAAGGTTGAGAAAGAATTGAAACCATTCTTTGCATCACTAGGAGCAACGTATACTACAAAAGCCGAAGACACAAAGGCCAATGATGAACAGAATCAGATGATAGTAAAGCTGCTTGAAGTATTCTCATATCTGGCAATGATCATAGCTTCAATCGGAGTCTTCAATAACATAACCATATGCTTCCTCCAGAGAAAGAGAGAAATGGCAGTTATGGCTTCAGTAGGAATGAATAAAAATGGTCGAAGAAGGCTGATTCTTTCCGAAAGCATGATGAGCGTGGT
>CADBMW010000144.1 GCA_902795855.1 uncultured Lachnospiraceae bacterium | reverse complement strand
TTAGGACGAAGATTTGGATCCGGTTCGATGAGAGCTTTGTCGATCACAACTTCACCGATAATGGCCTCCAGCATGGACCTGGTTATATAGCCGGGTCTCAGGATAGTAGGCTTTGAATCCGTCAGATCCACTATGGTGGATTCGATACCTATTCCAACTGCACCGCCATCGATTATGGCATCTATCTTACCATTCATATCATCCACCACATGCTGGGCAGTGGTAGGAGAAGGGCGGCCTGAAGTATTTGCGGATGGTGCAGCAATCAGCACACCGCTTTCTCTGATCAGACTGAGAGCAGCAGGATGAGAAGGCATTCTGATGGCCACAGTCTGAAGACCACCGGTGGTTTCATCCGGCACTATATTTTTTTTCGGAAGGATAATAGTGAGAGGTCCCGGCCAGAAAGCCTGCATTAAAGCAGTGGCCTTTTCAGGAATTTCACTTGCGATCTCATTTACAGAGGCCGTATCTGCTATATGCACTATAAGTGGATTGTCAGAGGGCCGTCCTTTGGCTGAGTATATCTTTAATGAAGACTCCGGGGAAAGGGCATTGCCTCCCAGTCCGTAGACTGTTTCCGTAGGAAAGGCCACCAGGCCCCCGGCTCTAAGAATGTCTGATGCGATTTTTATTCCATTTTCATCCGGTTTAAGAAATTGAGTATTCATATTCTGCCTTTACAAATCAATCTTTACTTGTATTTCCATGGAGGACGAGATCAAGGATATGATCATGGGCCAGTTTTTCCTGGCTGTCATCCAGGGGTGTAAGTGAAAAATCACCATATTTACGTTTCATTGCTGTTTCTATCAGATGATCGGCAAATTCAGGATTCTTTGGAAGGATTGGTCCGTGACTATAGGATCCGAAAACATTTTTATACCGGATACCTTCGGTCTTATCTTCACCGTTATTGCCGTATCCGCTGAGAATGGTACCCAGTGGACTTACATTATCTCCCAGATATGTACGGCCGCTGTGATTCTCAAATCCCACTATATCGCTGCCGCCGGACTTGGGAGTACATCTGAAGGCATAATTTCCGATCATTCGGACGTCTCCGCCGATGGTATGAAAATCTACGGCTCCCAGAAACTGCATTCTGTCGCCATCCTTTGTTTCATAATAATGTCCCATCATCTGGTATCCGCCGCAGATGCAGAGAAATGTTTTACCATCTTCGATGGCACTGACTATATTATCTCCTTTGCCGCTTTTCAGATCCTTCAGAAGAACCTCCTGTTCAAAGTCCTGGCCACCGCCAATGAAGAACAGGTCAAAGTCTGTGAGATCATTTGTTTCTCCCAGCTTTACTTCGGATACTTCACAGTCCAAACCACGCCACTGGAGTCTTTTCTTTATGCATAATATATTTCCACGGTCACCGTAGAGGTTTAGTACCTCGGGATACAGGTGACAGATTTTAAGCTTTTTATCAGACATTTTTATCTCCTACTGTTTCTGGTCTTTCCAGAATTCCTTTTTGCCGGTAACTGAACTGAGAGTTGCACGAAGACTTAACATGGAAGTGTAATTCGGCAGGATAAATACAGGAAGCTTATGAGATGTCATGGCATTTATAAGCCTGGTATTATCCTCGATCAGTTCGATGGAAGCCGGATCGGCACCGGCATATTTTAATCTGATCATTATATCACCGGCTCTGGTACCGGATACATATATTTTCTTACAATGTGGATCTGTTGCGACCTTCTCATGATCAGCATCCCATATCCAGGAAATGTCATGACCGTCGGCAGTTTTGTCATTGAGACAGAATACAGCCACATAGTCTTCATCCATGGATGCAAGATAGGACAGTGACTGGTTGCAGCCGGCAGGGTTTTTAACCAGGATCATCTGAATATCCACATCTTTATAGTTAAAGGACTCCATTCTTCCAAAGCTGGAGGTAATGGAAGAAAGAGATTTGATCATCTTTTTTCTCTTCCAGCCTATGGCATTAAAGGCGCCCATGGCTGCTATGGCATTATAAACATTGTAAAGAGCGGGAAGACCGATATGAAGATCGATATCCCTGCCAGGAAGATCTTTAAACTGGACTGTCAGATAGCTTCCCTTAGGTGTGATCTTTATTTTGCTTACATTAAGATCAGGCCTCTGTCTTCTATAGTCGCACTTTGGACAGTAGAAACCACCAAGATGAGCGTAGGTATGATAATCATATTTGTATTCGGTTCCGCACTTGATACAGTACTTGGCATCTGATAATGAATCCGGCTCTTCATTAGATGAATTAGAAATGGCATTTTTTCCTATGCCGTAATAATAAACCGGATTTGGTGCATCAATGGCCAGAGATGCTGTAAGGGAACAGTCTGCATTCAGACAAAGCTTTGTATCGGGAACAAGTTTGATTCCGGTCTTTATCTCTTCCAGTGTATGCATGACTTCGCCATATCTGTCCAGCTGATCTCTGAAAAGATTGGTAACCACTATAACATCGGGCTTGATGAGGGGAACTACCTTTTTAAGTGCTCCTTCATCGCATTCCACGATGGCATATTTCTTTTTGGGCTTTCCCCAAAGAGTTGCCTGGGCTGTAAACTCGGCAGTGATTCCTGTGAGAAGATTTGCTCCGGAAATATTTGAAAGAGGCTGTATGCCATTTTCCTGAAGAGCATTTCTCAGCATGCTGCAGGTTGTAGTTTTGCCGTTGGTTCCGGTCACTACTATGATCCGCATGCCGCGGGAAACTACTTCAAGAATTTTTTTATCAAAAATTAGGGCACTACGTCCCGGAAGAGTAGTACCGCCTCGATGGAGCACCCTGAGTCCGAAACGAGTCAGACGGCAGGCTGCTACTGATAGAAATGTTGTAATTGGAGTATGCATAGTTATTCCTTAGTTTATATTTTATATTTTCCTATTTAATGGCTGAATTTTTAAACATATGTATAGCTCTGGCAGCAGAAGAATAATTGCTTACCAGGAAATCACCATTTCGATAGGTTGTATCCGTAAGATCATACAGAAGACTTCCATATAGCTTATCACGGAAGTAAAGTGGCATTAAAACCATATTAAAATTATCAGCCTTTACAAAGTCATTGTCGAAGAGATGGATCAGCTCGATTACCTGATCTTCTTCAGGAATACACTGAATATCTTCATTATTCATAGCAATTTTAATCCTGACCTTGTCAGGCAGAGTAAGCTCTTCACCCTGCAAATGTGTCAGAGGTTCTTCATATATATATACATATGCATTTTTTACACCATATTCTGTCATGTTTTTGACAATGCAGGCATACTGCTCATCTGAAGGTACATCAAATGAGAATACCTCCTCCATCATATCCTTTACGGAGAACAGGGTATTATCTTTTATATCTATATATATAGTAGGATTCTTTCCTGTGGAGGTAGAAATTTTTTCCAGAATCTGGGAAAATGTTTCATATACCTGACATTTTCTTTTGTTATCTGCAAATTTGTTGATACATGCATCCTTAACTCTTTCAGTATAGGAAATCAGAAGATTAACATCTGTATATTTCAGAGCTCCGGTTCTGAAAAACTCATCCACCTTTCCCTTCAGAAACATAGTTCTTTCTGGATTATATTCCTTATCATTTATATAATCGATGATCACCGTCATCAGAGCTTTAAATAATATAGGAATCTCCAGATCTGACTTGTCAGAAAAACGGTCGAACATAAAGAATATTCTGTCAAAATATTCATCCAGAGATGATTTATCAAAAATATCTTCATCTGAATTCTCTTTGTCCAGAAGAAGTCCGAAGGAATCTCTAAGGATAAAGTGAGTAGGAATTGTCATGATTCCCACATCCCAGCCTTCCATTACCATTCTAAGCATACTGAAGGCACGGCTGCCCAGCTGAACTGCATCTGCATCAACGGTGGTCAGGGATGGGGTGATCATGCTGCCATTTATGGAATTATCAAATCCCATAACCTTAATATCCCTGCCCGGAATCAGGCCGCGCTCATTCATAAGCTTATAGAACTCAAGCGCAACCGCATCATTGGCACAGAAAATGGCCTCCATATCCGGATTATCATCCAGGATTTGTTCACAGGCCTCACGGCAATTATCATATAGATGGGTAGTAACAACACTTTCCGGTCTTACAGGAAGTCCGTAATACCACATTCTTTCCCTAAAGGTATAGTATCTTTCGGTAACATCCGAATTATTCTCGGCGGAACGAAGCATGCAGATTTTTTTGATGCCAAGCTCCTTAACAAGGTAATCCATTGCTTCTATGATACCTGTTTTGTTATCGAAGATAACTCCGGGATAACCATCTATATTTGATGCGGCCAATATAATAGGTATATTCTTTGCCTTAATATTATCAACAAACTTGAGAATATTATCTTCAGTTGTAAGACATCCGATACAATCAGCCGATATGATAAGCGCATCAAAGCTTTCAGCAGTAATGTTTAAAGCATTGGTTTCATATTGGTACTCATATGGATCAGGACAGTCTTTCATATTCCTGTATATATATTTAACAGGAATTATCACAAGTCTGATATTATCATTTTTGGATTCACTGAGGATTCCCTTACAGAGCTGCTCTGTAAATTCATCCATTATTCCACTGACAATAAATCCTATAGTTTTTTTATCATCCACCATTCTACACTCCCCCTAGTATAAACATGGAGTATTCTGATACTAATTTGATACTTTTATGAGTTACTTTATATATATCTATTTTATTCTTTGATATTATATATGTCAAAGAATACTTGTCATAAATTTATATGACATAATAATTATGTCAACTTTATGTTGACATTACAAAACGATAGTGTTATTATATTTATCGTAACAGTTTTGTAACAATTTGACTTAAAATGTAAAGAAAATGTAACAAACCACAAGATATAGTGGGTAAAAATGACGTAGGAGGTTACATAATGTATAAACCAACAAGGAGAGTTCTGGCAGGTAGTCTTGTAGCTGCAGTTATCTTCGCTTCCTTAGGAACAGGAAACGTTGCAAATGCTAAACAGGTTTATGACTCATCTAACGTGGGTATTGCAAATAAGGTAGGAGCATATATCGGCGAAGGAAAGCAGGATGATCCAGTAGCAACACTTACAAATGGTATAGTTAAGGCATCAGATGCCTTTGTTCCAAAGGCAGCCGTTAATCTTACAAACGGTACATCAGCATATACTGCAGAGGAAGCTGCTTTAGCAGAAATGTCAGCAGCAACAGCTTCAGATGCAGAAGCAGAGGAAGTTAATACTGCTTCTCTTACAGATGCTAAGGTATATACACAGTTCCAGGATAGAGCTGTAGTAACAGCTGATAGCAAGGTTAATATCAGAACTGAACCAAGCACAGACTCAGATGTAGTCGGAGTTCTTGACAGAGGCGGTGTTTGTCTTGTTAAGGAAATCGGTGATGAATGGTCAAAGATAGCATCAGGTACCTGTGAAGGATATATTGCAAATATGTATCTTGCATATGGTGACAGCGCCGGTGAATGGTGTGATAACAATGGTATAGCTCGTAGAGCTACTGTTAATACAGCTACACTTAAGGTACGTGAGGCAAAGGATGAGGGAAGTAACTGTGTAACCCTGATCCCTGAAGGCTAAGATTATTATGTATACAGTACAAGCGGCGAATGGACAGAGGTTTCAGTAGATGACGATGTTCGCGGTTTCGTTAAGAGTGAGTACGTAGATGTAGTATATGAGAACCCAAGAGCTGTTTCAGTTGAGGAGCAGGCAGAGGCTGATAGAATAGCTAAGGAAAAGGCTGAGCAGGAATGGCTTGCATATCTTGCAGAGCAGGAAGCACTTGCACAGCAGCAGGCAGCAGAGCAGGCAGCACAGCAGCCGGCAGCCGATACAACAACTCAGACAACTGATATAGCACAGACACAGACAACAGATACTACAGCACAGCCGGAAGCACAGCAAGTTGAGCAGCCAGCAGCACAGCCAGTAGAGCAGGCAGCACCTGCAACTGAGCAGCCAACTACTCAGAAGGTTACAGCAGCACCTGCAGGATCAACAGGTACAGATCTTGTTAACTATGCACTTCAGTTCGTAGGTAATCCATATGTTTGGGGCGGAACAAGCCTTACAAACGGAGCAGACTGCTCTGGATTCGTTCTTAGTATATATGCTCAGTATGGAATCTCACTTCCACACTCAGCAGCAGCTCAGTCAGGTTATGGTACAGAAGTAAGCCTTTCAGAGCTTCAGCCTGGAGATCTTCTCTTCTATTCAAATGGTGGAGGAATCGGCCACGTTGCAATTTATGCAGGTGGTGGAATGGTTGTTCATGCTTCTAACAGAAGAGATGGTATCAAGACATCATCTTTCAATTACAGAACACCTGTTAAGGCTGTGAGATTACTTGGACAGTAAAAACTACCTATATAATAAGGTAAAATAAGGATTTGTTGACGGGATGCCAGGCATCCCGTCTTTTTTTACTCCTAGGTACTAAAATGAACAGGATTTTGTGCAATGTGCACAACAAATCTTTTTATTAGTTGACCATAATGAACATAATCTTACGTAAATCATTGTGGATAACTTAGTCTAGGAAGCAAGTAAATATGGGTTATTCACAAAGTTATCAACATTATCCACAGAAATTGAGTATACATAATCAGATATCAAATCAATCAAAATTGAGAATAAATTTCGTTATTTCTCACAAAGTTTTTGTCTATGAATAAGACCTTAGATATGTTATAATCGATTTAACACATTATTAGTTCTACGATGTGTTAATACTAGCGAGAAGGAGAATAAGACTATGAACTATAATATTGCGGGAAAAAACATTGATCTTACGGAAGGTCTTAAGCAGGCCGTATATGATAAGTTAGGGAGGTTAGAAAAGTTTTTTGCTGAGGATGCAAATGCAAACATTACTCTTTCAGTTGAGAAAGATAGACAGAAAATAGAGGTTACTATTCCTATGAAGGGACATATCGTTAGAGCCGAGCAGGTAAGTGATGATATGTATGTTTCAATCGATATGGTAGCTGAAACAATAGAGCGTCAGGTAGTAAGATATAAGAAGAAGATCATTGATCAGAATCAGGATGCTGCATACTTCCAGGATAGATTCCTTGAGGAAGAGGATATTGATAATGATGATGAGATTCAGATCATCAGAAGTAAGAGATTCCCTGTTAAGCCTATGTATCCTGAAGATGCATGCGTACAGATGGAGCTTCTGGGTCACAGCTTCTACATGTTCAGAAGTGCTGAGACAGATGAAGTAAACGTAGTTTATAAGAGAAAAGGCAATACATACGGATTAATCGAGCCTGAGTATTAAGATTCTGAAAATTACATAAATGAGAAAGAGTGTCGCCTGCGGCACTCTTTTTTCTTGCCATAACTGGCGCTAAGTGTTATTATATGTAGATGTTTTAATGGAAAACTGTATCTAAAATTAAATTTGGAGGAAATAAAATGTCACTTACTGACAAACTATTCGGTACACACAGTGACCGAGAGCTGAAAAAAATAAAACCTCTTGTAGATAAGATACTTGCACTTGACGAGGAGATGCAGGCTCTCTCTGATGAAGAGCTCAGAGCCAGAACAGATGTTTTCAAACAGCGTCTGGCAGATGGAGAAACTCTGGATGACATTCTCGTGGATGCATTTGCTACTGTAAGAGAAGCGGCATACCGTGCCATAGGCCTTAAGCCGTTCCCTGTTCAGATAATGGGTGGTATCATCCTTCATCAGGGACGTCTGGCAGAGATGCGTACAGGTGAAGGTAAAACCCTTGTGTCTACCATGCCGGCATATCTGAATGCCCTTGAAGGAAAGGGAGTTCATATCGTAACAGTTAACGATTACCTGGCTAACCGTGATGCTGAGTGGATGGGTAATGTGCATAGATTCCTGGGACTTACTGTAAGTGCTATAATGCATGACTTCACTACAGAGGAAAGACAGGAAGCATATAATGCCGATATTACATATATTACTAACAATGAGCTTGGTTTCGATTATCTGCGTGATAACATGGCAGTATATAAGGAGAGTCTGGTTCAGAGAGGTCTCCATTATGCCATCATCGATGAGATCGACTCCATCCTTATAGATGAGGCCAGAACACCTCTTATCATTTCCGGTCAGAGTGGTAAATCCACTGAGATCTATAAGATGTGTGATTACCTTGCAAGACGTATGCAGAGAGGTACAGCATCTACAGAGATAAGCAAGATGGATGCCATCATGGGAGCGGAGATTGAGGAAGATGGAGATTACCTTGTAAATGAAAAGGATAAGTTCATCGTATTCACCGAGCAGGGTGTTAAGGAAATTGAGCAATTCTTCCATATTGAGAATCTTACAGATCCTGCAAATATAGAAATACATCATACAATGCTTCAGGCTATCAAGGCTCATGCGCTTATGCACAGAGATCAGGATTACGTAGTAAAGGATGATGAGGTACTTATCGTAGATGAGTTTACCGGACGTATCATGCCGGGACGTCGTTTCAATGAAGGACTTCACCAGGCTATTGAGGCAAAGGAAAATGTTAAGGTTAAGAGAGAGAGTAAGACTCTTGCTACTATTACATTCCAGAACTTCTTCAATAAATATGATAAGAAGGCAGGAATGACCGGTACTGCACAGACAGAGGAAATCGAGTTCCGTGAGATTTACGGAATGGACGTTGTTGTAGTGCCTACAAATAAACCTATAGCACGTAAGGATCTGGATGATTCCATTTTCAAGACCAAAAAGGAAAAATTAGGTGCCATCATCGAGGCAGTTGCTGAAGCTCATGAGAGAAAGCAGCCTGTTCTGGTTGGTACAGTAAATATCGATTCATCAGAAGAAATCAGTAAGCTGCTTAAGAAGAGGGGAGTTCCTCACAACGTACTTAATGCCAAGTATCATGAGCAGGAAGCTGAGATCGTAGCTCAGGCAGGACGTGCAGGAGCAGTTACTATAGCTACTAACATGGCAGGACGTGGTACCGATATCACTCTTGGCGGAAATGTTAAACATATGATTCCTGATATTCTGAGGACTCATCATATAAAGCTTGAACAGGCAACACCTGAACAGCTTGCTGATGCAGAGAAGGAAGCACAGGAAATAGTTGATAAGGAAGCAGAAGTAGTAAGACAGGCCGGTGGACTTAAGGTTATAGGTACAGAGCGTCACGAATCACGTCGTATCGATAATCAGCTCCGTGGACGTTCAGGACGTCAGGGAGATCCGGGAGAATCCAAATTCTATCTTTCACTGGAAGATGATCTTATGAGACTTTTCGGTTCTGAAAGAGTTATGGGTATTTATGATACTCTCAGAATTCCTGAGGGTGAGGAGATAGAGCATAAATCCATCACAAAGTTCGTTGAGCGTGCTCAGAAGAAGATCGAGTCCAACAACTTCGGTATCAGAAAAGACCTTCTGGAATATGACCAGGTAAATAATGAACAGCGTGAAGTTATATATGCTGAAAGACGTAAGGTTCTGGACGGAGAAAACATGCACGAAACAGTTCGTGAAATGATCTCTGACACAGTAGGATATTATGTTTCAAAGATAGCATCAGGTGAGGCTGATCCATCAGAATGGGATATGGCTGAACTGAATGCCATGCTTGATCCGATAGTTCCATTTGAGAAAATAGAACTTACGGAAGATGAGCTGAACAAGGGCAATGTAGAAGCACTGAAGGAAAGACTTCAGGAAGAAGCCCTGGAAATGTACGAAGCTCGTTGCAAAGAAGAATTCGAAAGCGAAGAACAGCTTAGTGAGATAGAGCGTGTAATGATTCTGAAAACTGTTGACCGTAAGTGGATGGACAACATCGACGATATGGAACAGCTTCGTCAGGGAATCGGATTACAGGGATATGGTAACAGAGATCCTGTAGTTGAGTACAAGCTTGCCGGATATGACATGTTCAATGATATGATCGCTTCCATAAAGGAAGAGACAGCCAGAATCATGTTCCATATCAAGCTTAAACCTAAGGAAGAGGTTAAGCGTGAGCAGGTAGCTAAGGAAACAGGAACAAACAAAGACGAGACACTTAAGAAGGAGCCTACAAGAAGAAAGGCAAAGAAGATCGGACGTAACGATCCATGCCCATGCGGCTCCGGCCAGAAGTACAAGAATTGTTGCGGTAGAGCGTGATTTGCTTGCAAATCACGCGCATTAGGACAAGTGACAAAGTCACTTGTCCGTAGCAAGCTGCGGGTTCAGCTTGCCTTGGGGCAAGGTGAAGCAGGCAGCGTTAAGCTATTGATTTAATCTGTTTTAGAAAGGTGGTGGTAGTGTGCTGGAACTTGACGAGTACAAGCTAGAACTCGCAAAGTACAAGACACCGCTGGCGGAAGTGAGGGATTCACTTTGACATCGCCGGTAAACAAAAGCGAATAGCAGAGCTTCAGTCAGATATGGAGGCTCCGGATTTCTGGGATGATATAGAGAAATCAGGACAGATTATGAAGGAGCTGAAGGGTCTTAAAAATACCATTGAAAGCTATGATGAAATGCAGACGGCTTATGATGATATCGAGACCATGATAGAAATGGCTGAAGAAGAAAATGATGAAGCATTGATTCAGGAAACCGGTGAGCTTTTAGATGGTTTCAAGAAGAGCTTTGAAGCCTTCAGAATTGAAACCCTTCTTTCCGGCGAATTTGATACGAATGATGCAACTGTCACTATTCATGCCGGTGCAGGCGGAACTGAGGCCTGTGACTGGGTAAGCATGCTTTACCGCATGTATCAGAGGTGGGCAGATAAGCATAAGTTTAAGGTTACTGTCCTTGATCTTCTGGATGGTGAAGAAGCCGGTATCAAATCCGTAACATTTCAGGTTGAGGGCTATCATGCCTATGGTTATCTGAAATCTGAACATGGCGTTCACAGACTTGTAAGAATATCACCATTTAATGCAGCGGGAAAAAGACAGACATCCTTCTGTTCAGTGGATATTATGCCGGTCATTGATGATGCCATTGATATAGAGATTAGTGATGATGATCTCAGAATAGATACCTACCGTGCAAGTGGTGCGGGAGGTCAGCATATAAATAAGACTTCCTCGGCAATCCGTATCACCCACCTTCCTACAGGAATAGTGGTACAGTGCCAGAATGAGCGTTCACAGCATCAGAATAAGGATCAGGCTATGAAGATGCTGAAGGCAAAGCTTTATCTGATAGAAAAAGCAAAGCAGGATGAACAGCTTTCCGGAATCCGTGGAGATACCGGAGAGAATGGATTCGGAAGTCAGATTCGTTCATATGTGCTTCAGCCATATACCATGGTAAAGGATTTAAGAACATCCTATGAAGCAGGAGATGCGGGAAGAGTTCTCGATGGCGACATAGACGGATTTATAAATGCATATCTGTCATGGCAGGCCATGGGACAAAATGAGTAAAGATAGAATACAGAGGTATAGATATGGTAAATGTTGCAATTCTCGGATACGGAACAGTGGGTTCAGGTGTATTTAAGATATTAAAAGACAACAATTCCCACATCTCTCGTCGTGCAGGAGAAGAGGTCAGAGTAAAATATGTTCTGGACCTGAGGGATTTCCCTGGAGATCCTGTAGAAGAGGTGCTGGTTCATGATGTAAATGTTATCATGGAGGATGAAGAGGTTGATCTTGTTGTAGAAGTAATGGGTGGTATTGAGCCTGCATATACATTTGTAAAGAGAGCTCTCGATACCGGAAAAAGCGCATGTACTTCAAACAAGGAGCTGGTGGCAAAACATGGTGCTGAGCTTCTTGAGATAGCAGCTGCAAATAATGTCAATTTCTTCTTTGAAGCTTCCGTAGGTGGCGGAATACCTATAATCCGTCCTCTTACAGAATGCCTTACAGTTGATCATATAGAAGAGATACAGGGTATTATGAACGGCACTACAAATTACATTCTCACTAAGATGGAGGATGAGGGTGCTGATTTCGATACAGTTCTTAAGGATGCTCAGGACAAGGGTTATGCTGAAAGAAATCCCGAAGCTGATGTAGAGGGATATGACGCTTGTCGTAAGATAGCTATTCTTACTTCACTTGCTTATGAAAAGCAGGTTGATTTTGAGGATATATATACAGAAGGAATAACCAGGATCACAACAGTTGATTTTGATTATATGAAGAAGATAGGTGCATCTATCAAGCTTCTCGGAATTGCCCGCAAGGCCGTAGGAATAACATATTCCATGGTTGCTCCATTCGTAATCTATCCGGACAATCCACTCTATTCAGTAAAGGATGTGTTCAATGCCATTCTTGTAAAGGGTGATATGCTGGGTGATGTAATGTTCTACGGAAAGGGAGCAGGCTCACTTCCAACAGCCAGTGCAGTAGTATCAGATGTAGTGGATGCCGTTAAGAGAAAGGGCGAAACAGCTAAGATACTCTGGAGCAGTGAGAAGAGACTTATCGGAAGTGCTGATGCATTTACAACTCCTTACTTCGTAAGAGTTAAGGGAACCGGCCTTGAAGATAAGGTCAGAGAAAAATTTGGTAAGGTACAGTTCATAGAGGGTGACAGTTCGCTGAATGAAACCGCATTTATTACAGAGGTGCTTTCAGGCTCTGAATATAATGAAGCTGCAGAAGGCTTCGATGTGGTAAGCCGCATTCGTGTGAGCAAATAAGCATTTATAATGTAAAAGTCAGCGGGGGAAATAAATATACAGGAGTAAAACCTATGTTAATCGTTAAGAAGTTCGGTGGAACCTCAGTAGGCAATAAGGATCGTATATTCAATGTTGCCAATCGATGCATCGAAGATTACAAAAAAGGAAATGATGTAGTAGTCGTGCTGTCAGCTATGGGAAAATACACAGATGTGCTGATAGACATGGCAAAGGAGATTAATCCAAATCCACCTAAGCGTGAGATGGATATGATCCTTACAACCGGTGAGCAGCAGTCAGTTGCATTAATGTCTATGGCTATGGCAAGCCTGGGCGTACCGGCAGTATCACTCAATGCATACCAGGTGGCTATGCATACCAGCAGCGTTTACAGCAATGCACGTATCAAGAGAATTGATACAGAGAGAATCAGAAATGAACTGGAGCAGCATAAGATCGTAATTGTAACCGGTTTCCAGGGTGTAAATAAATTTGATGATTATACAACTCTTGGACGTGGCGGTTCAGATACAACAGCAGTTGCCATAGCAGCTGCACTTCATGCAGATAAATGTGAAATTTATACTGACGTGGATGGCGTATACACAGCAGATCCGAGAAAGGTTCCCGGTGCCAGAAAGCTGGATCAGGTAACCTATGACGAAATGCTTGAGCTTGCAACCTTAGGAGCGGGAGTTCTTCACAACCGTTCTGTAGAGCTTGCCAAGAAATATGGAGTACGTCTTGTAGTACGTTCAAGTCTGAATACAAATGAAGGAACCGTCGTAAGGGAGGGAAGTAAGATGGAGAAAATGATAGTAAGCGGAGTTGCCGCTGATCAGGATGCTGCAAGAGTTGCGGTTATCGGTCTTAAGGATGAGCCAGGAGTAGCATTCAAGCTTTTCAATGCTCTTGCAAAGCAGAATATAAATATAGATATGATACTTCAGTCAATAGGTCGTCATGGAAAGAAGGATATATCATTTACATGTACAGATGATGATGCAGATCTTGCAAAGCAGATCATCGAAGACCTGATGGAATTCGAATCCATTGACGTAGATAAGGATGTTGCAAAGGTTTCCATAGTCGGAGCAGGAATGCAGACAAATGCAGGTGTAGCTGCAAAGATGTTTGAAGCACTTTATGATGCAAACATTAACATCCGTATGATATCTACATCAGAGATAAGAGTAACAGTTCTTATAAATGAGAAGAATACAGAACGCGCCATGAATGCTATTCATGACAAATTCAATCTTGGAAATGAATAAAAATTATAAATCCGACCGTTTAAGCGGTCGGATTTTTAGAAGAATGAAGATATGAAAAAGATTACCATCGGAATACTTGCTCATGTTGATGCAGGTAAAACAACACTTACAGAAAGCATGCTGCTTAAGGCAGGTGTAATAAGAGATGCAGGAAGAGTGGATCATGGCGATGCATTTCTTGATACGGAGAGTCTCGAGAAACAGCGTGGTGTGACCATCATTTCCAAACAGGCCCAGATAAAGCTTTCCCAGGATAATGAGCTTAACAGGTCAAAGTCGGATGTGGAGATAAATATAATCGATACACCGGGACATACTGACTTTGTAGGCGAAACTGAGAGGGCTATATCTGTTCTTGATATGGCAATTCTTGTTATCAGCGCCACGGACGGTGTGACAGGCTCCACCAGAAGACTTGTGGACCTTATGAAGCATTACAGAGTTCCCTACATGATCTATGTAAACAAAATGGACCTCAGTGTAAAGATTGAAGAGGAGATTCTGGAATCTATAAGAGATGATCTGGGGATTTATGCAGATGGCATACCATTTGATACAGAATATGTTGCCGGCATCACGGAAAGCCTGATTGAGAAGTATTTCGAAACCGGAGAGATAGAGGATGGTGAGATATGCGCTCTTATTGAAAAGGGTAAATTCCATCCGGTGATCTTCGGATCGGCGCTGAAAAATATAGGGGCAGATAAGCTGCTCTCACTTATTACACAGTATCTGCCGGATAAAAAGTATCCGGAGGATTTCGGCGCCAGAATATATAAGCTTACATATGAAAACGGTCGTAAGCTTGCCTTTGCAAAAATCACAGGGGGAAGCATTCATGTAAGAGATGTAATAGGGGAAGAAAAGATTACGGAGATAAGACAGTATAACGGTGGAAGCTACATAGGTCTTCAGGAGGCAGTCGCAGGAGATGTGGTAACCTTCGTGGGACTGGAAGATGCTTTTATTGGAAAAGGACTGGGCTTTGAAGTGGACGATACCACTATGCTGGTCCGTCCGCTCCTCAGATATATAATGGTTCTTCCACCGGATGTCAGTGTCAGAAGTTTTCTTCCAAGTCTGAAGGAGCTTTCATTGGAGGATCCACTTCTGGGCAGTCTTGAGACTGAAGGGGATGACAGAATATATATATCCGTTATGGGTGATTTTCAGCTGGAGATACTGGCTGAAAAGATTTTTGACAGATTCGGAGTCAGAGTATCCTTTACTGAGGGCAGAGTTATCTATAAGGAAACCATAAAGGAACCGGTTATGGGCTTCGGTCATTTTGAACCACTGAGACATTATTCGGAGGTTCACATTCTCATGGAACCCCTTCCGGCAGGCAGTGGAATTCAGATCGGAAGTGCTCTCAGTGTAAATGAGCTGGGAATACAATTTCAGAAAACAGTTCTCTCTACCATGGCAAGATTTCTTCCAAGGGGAGTTCTCACAAGATCGGAGCTTACAGATATGAGACTTACTCTTGTGGCAGGACGTTCCCATACAAAGCATTCCAACTCCGAGGATTTCCGGGAGGCTGCAAGAAGAGCCATAAGACAGGGATTGATGAAGGCGGAAAATGTTCTGCTGGAACCTTATATGAATGTAAGATTCACTGTACCCTCCGAAACCGTGGGAAGAATATTTACGGATGTGGAGCAGATGGGCGGAAGCTGTGAGATAGAAGGCCTGTCAGAGAAGACAGGAAAGACCAGGATTATGGCGAAGGCTCCTGCAAAGGCCATAGGAAATTATCAGGCGGAGCTGGTGAAATTCACATCTGATGAAGGAGATATGGAATTTTTGAATCATGAATACCGTCCTTCTCCGGATCAGGAAAAAACTGTGGAAGAGATTGGTTATGATGCTGAAAGAGATACCCGAAATCCTTCCTCCAGTGTATTCTGTTCTCATGGAGCCGGAGAGGTTGTTTCTTGGGATCTCTGCGAAGAAAGAATGCATGTAGAAAGCCGGGAAGGCTTCTATCTCAGAGGAGAGATATCAGATAAAGAGGATGAACTGAAAAGAAAGTCGGAGATACTTAAGAAGCAGCATGAGAGACAGCAGAGGGAAGAAGAAAGCAGGTACTCTCTGGGAACAGATGAGGTAGACGAAATCCTCAGAAATGCAACTCATTCCAATGAGGGAAATAATAAACGCACCAAGAGAGTTTATTTTGAAAAGAACAGATACGCAGGTGCATCCACAGCATCCGGCAGCTCTCATAAACCTAAGCCTGTGGCAGCAAAACCACCCTTCCTTTTGGTGGATGGATATAATATGATATATGCATGGAATGAGCTGAAGTCTCTTGTGGGAAGCAGTGAAGAGATGGAAGGGGCCAGATTCAAGCTTCTGGAGATCATGTCGGAATATGCTTCCATGAAGGCATCGGAGGTTATGGTGGTTTTCGATGCTTATAAGGTAAAAGGACATTTTACAACCTATATGAATTATATGGGAGTTCATGTTATATTTACAAAGGAAGCTGAAACGGCGGATCAGTATATTACAAAATATACCAGGCTGAATGCAAAGGATTTTGATATAACTGTTGCCACCTCAGATCATATGATCCAGCTCTTTGTTCTAGGGGAGGATTCCAAGATCATGTCAGCGGCCTCCCTTGAAGCGGATATTAAAAATACCCGAAATGAAATCATGAGTTATATGAAACCGGAGATAAACTAATGAAGATAGATATGCCTCAGGATGTCAGATACATCATAGAACAACTTAATAAAGCCGGACATCAGGCATATGCCGTAGGAGGCTGTGTCAGAGATTCGGTTCTGGGAAGACAGCCCAATGACTGGGACATCACAACCTCTGCAGATCCCCATGCAGTGAAGGAGGTATTCAGACGAACCATTGATACCGGAATTCAGCATGGAACTGTAACAGTCATGCTTAAGAATAATGGTTATGAAGTAACTACCTACCGTATCGACGGAGAATACAGCGATCACAGAAGACCGGATGGTGTAACATTTACCAGTGAGCTGTCTGAAGATCTGATGAGAAGAGATTTTACCATAAATGCCATGGCTTATAATGAGCAGGATGGACTGGTGGATCTCTACGGCGGTTTAGAGGATTTGGAAAAGGGAATTATAAGATGCGTTGGAAATCCCGATGAGAGATTTGATGAGGATGCTCTCAGGATAATGAGAGCAGTTCGTTTCGCAGCTCAGCTGGGATTTGATATAGACAGCGACACAAGAAACGCTGCAGCAAAGCATGCGCCGGAGCTGAAAAATGTCAGCGCTGAAAGAATAGAAACCGAGCTGACCAAGATGCTGGTTTCGGATCATCCTGAGAAGATAATGGATATGTATGAGCTGGGAATTACTGCAGTGGTACTTCCTCAGTTTGATGAAATGATAAATACTCCTCAGAATAATCCTTATCATAAATATGATGTGGGACGTCATACAGTAGAGGTTATGAAAGGCGTTCCGGCCACAAAGGTTCTCAGATATGCGGCCCTGCTTCATGACTGTGGCAAGCCTGAGACCAGAACAACGGATGAAAATGGAATAGATCATTTCAAAGGTCATGCTGATGTCAGTGAGAAGATAGCTGTTAGAGTACTTAAGGGGCTCAAAATGGATAATGATACTATTCGGGATGTAAGAACCATAGTGCTCTGGCATGATTTTGGCCTGAAGGGGAATGTTTCAGTTAAATCCGTGAGAAAAATGCTGAGCCAGATGGGGGAGGAATATTTTGACGATTTTGTCAGAATAAAAACTGCAGATATAAAAGGGCAGAGCGAAACCTTTGCAGATGAAAGCTTTCAGGTACTGGAGCAGATCATAAAGTATCATGATGAGATAATGGAAGCAGGAAATGCCCTTTCCATAAAGAGTCTTGCCATTAACGGCCAGGACCTAAAGCAGCAGGGAGTAGCCCCGGGACCTGAGATGGGACAGATACTAAGGTATCTTCTGGACCGGGTTCTGGATGATCCATACTTAAATACCAGTGAATCTCTTCTGGAGTTAGTGCAGGGATATCTAAATAACTGACATATCTTTATTTTTGTGATATCATGACATAAGTGTCATAGGTCAAAATGCGTTCTCACTTGTGAGAAAAGAAAAATAAAAAGGGACAGTCCAATGATCGATTATAATATTAAAAACAGAATTGATGAAACCTTCAGACTGGTGGATGATATACAGAACAGAAGTCCGGAGCTTACAGCAGGAACAGGCATGACTCTTAGGGAGATGCTTAAATATAACCTCCTGCAGTATACTGCTTTTCTTTTTGAATCAGATGGAACAGATGGCAGAGCAGAGCTGGATTTCTTAAGAGATTATCTGAATACTGTCATGAGTATTTCGCAGTATATAAATTTCAAATACGGAAAATGTATGGGCGAGGAGTTTATAAATACGCCTCCCCGTGTAATGCTTTATCTTGCCAAATATGATCTTACGGCAGGCTCTGTCAAGGCGCCCTCCGGAAGACCGGCTTCCAAGGAAGTGGTTGAAACCTTTAATATAGTTGGCACTGCCTTTGTGGCAGTTAATGGAGAAAGCGTTACTGAGCTGGCAAATATGTCAAACTATTCCCTGATGCTGGATAATTTCCTGAAGGAATATGGTCTCTATTTTACTGATGGAATCCCTAAGGGCAGAGTTAATCCAAAGAGCAGAAATTTAAGGGGAAATAATAAGCAGGCAGCTGTACCAAATACAAAAAATGTAAAAACCGAAGTAAATGCAGCAGCTAAGGATGAGCCGGAAGAGACACTGGAGCAGATGATGGAAGAGCTGAATTCTCTTGTTGGTCTTAAGTCTGTTAAGCAGGATCTTACAAATCTCATTAACCTTGTGAAGATCAGAAAGCTTCGCGAGGAAAGAGGAATGAAGCAGCCGGATATAACTCTTCATCTGGTATTTTCAGGTAATCCGGGAACAGGAAAAACAACAGTGGCAAGACTTCTTGCCAAGATATATAAGGTTCTGGGTGTGGTAAGTGAAGGTCAGCTGATAGAGGTCGACCGTTCAAATCTGGTGGCCGGTTATGTAGGTCAGACTGCATCCCAGACTGCTGAGATAGTTGAAAGTGCAATAGGAGGAATCCTTTTTATAGATGAGGCATATACACTTATTAAGTCAGGAGATGAAAAGGATTTCGGACAGGAGGCAGTGGATACACTGCTGAAGATGATGGAAGATAATCGTGATGATCTTATCGTCATCGTTGCAGGTTATACTGATAAAATGGAAGAGTTCGTAAATTCAAATCCGGGCCTCAAGTCCAGATTTAACAAATATATTTTCTTTAATGACTATAGTGGTGATGAGCTTACCAGCATATTTGATTCGAT
The DNA here is from genome assembly GCA_902795855.1 of uncultured Lachnospiraceae bacterium. GTDB lineage: Bacteria > Bacillota > Clostridia > Lachnospirales > Lachnospiraceae > Eubacterium_Q. The sequence goes on along the minus strand of CADBMW010000144.1, from coordinate 25,766 downwards.
GGCTAAAAAGCAGGAATACGCTCCGGATGAAGACGCTGCAAAGTTTGTAAGGGAATACCTTACGCAGAGAGCCAAAGCTCATGAAGCGAATTTCGCTAATGCCAGAGAGGCCAGAAATTATCTTGAAAGATGTATTGAAAGACAGGCTACCCGTCTGGTAAGTAATGAAGAAATAAGCGACGAGGCTTTGAAAACACTTACTATAGATGATGTCAGGGAGTAATCATGTCACAGTCAAGGCCTAAATCCCGACGGGAGCTGCTTACTGAAACACCCATACCTCAGCTTATAATAAAGCTGTCCATACCCACTATAATAAGCATGCTGGTAACAGCATTTTATAATTCGGCGGATACATATTTTGTGGGTAAAATATCTACGGAAGCAACAGCTGCCGTGGGACTTGTTTTTTCAGTTATGGCCATAATTCAGGCTTCTGGATTCTTTTGCGGCCACGGTTCCGGAAATTATCTTTCCCGAATGCTGGGAGCAGGAAAATATAAAGAAGCAAATGAAATGGCATCCACCGGCTTTGCCCTTTCTATTATAATCGGATGTACTATAGCCGTCGTGGGTAATATTTTTGCTGAACCACTAGCCGTTGGAATCGGAGCCAGCCCGGCTACCTTGAATGATACAGTAGATTATATGAGAATCATTCTAATTGGTGCGCCTCTCATGATGGGCCAGTTTGTTATAAACAATCAGCTTCGTTTTCAGGGAAATGCAGTATATGCTATGATAGGACTTATGTGCGGTGCGGTGGTGAATGTATTCTTAGATCCGCTCCTTATACTGGTTCTGGATCTGAAGGTTGTGGGAGCTGCACTGGCTACGGTATCCGGACAGCTGATCAGTTTCATCGTGCTTCTGGTGGGAAGTTTCAGAGGTGAAAATATTCATCTTCGGATTAAGAATGTTCATATCAATGGTTATTATGTTAAAGAGATAATAAATGGTGGTGCGCCGTCACTTTTCAGACAGGGACTGGCAGCAGTATCCACACTGTTACTTAATAAATATGCAGGCTGGTATGGAGGCGATGCTGCTATAGCAGGAATGTCCATTGTAACCAGGGTTATGATGGCCATGGTATCTGCTCTTATCGGTTTTGGCCAGGGATATCAGCCGGTCTGCTCCTTTAATTATGGAGCGGGACTGACAAAAAGAGTTAAGGAAGGTTTCTTTTTCTGCGTTAAATGGGGAACTATATTTTTAGCCTTTCTGGCAGTTTTATCGGTGGTATTTGCACCGGACATTGTTGGCTGGTTCAGAGATGATTCAAAGGTAATAGAGGTTGGAACAGTGGCCCTCAGATGTCAGGCTTCGGTAATGCCACTGATGGCTACGACTGTAATGTGCAATATGATGCTTCAGTCAATGGGCAAGGGACTGAAGGCAACCATTGCATCATCAGCCAGAAATGGAATCTGTTTTATTCCACTTATCATAGTGCTTCCACATTTTCTAGGACTTCTTGGAGTTCAGATAAGTCAGACCATAGCGGATGTACTTTCAATCCTGATCAGTCTACCTCTTGCCCGGACAGAGTTAAAAGAGTTGTAAAGAGTTTAACAGAGTTTTAATTAGGGGGATTTTTATTATGAGACTCAGACCATGTATCGATATTCATGATGGAAAAGTAAAACAGATAGTAGGAGGCTCTCTGGATGATAAATCCGGAGCCGATACAAATTATGTATCTGAATATGGGGCATCCTACTATGGAAGGTTATATAAAAGATTCAATCTTTCGGGAGGTCATATCATCCTTTTAAATAAGGCAGGTACTTCCCAGTATCTGGAAGATATCAGAGCAGCTTCGGAAGCTATGAGTGAATATCCCGGTGGCTTTATGATAGGCGGCGGGGTAACAGCCGATAATGCTGAGGAATATATAAAGCTGGGAGCATCCCATGTCATAGTAACTTCTTATGTTTTCAGAGACGGAAAGATAGATTATGACAGACTCAGTGCCCTTGTTGATTTAGTAGGTAAAAAGCATCTGGTTCTGGATCTTTCCTGCAGAAAGAAAATAGATGAAGACGGAAACAGCGCTTATTATATAGTAACCGACAGATGGCAGAAATATACAGATACTGAGCTTAATCTGGATACCCTTGAAATGCTTAAGTCCTATGCTGATGAATATCTGATACATGCAGTTGATGTTGAGGGAAAAAAGGCAGGAATCGATAAGGAGCTTATATCAATTCTGGGAAGCTGGGACAGCGACGTACCTGTTACCTATGCAGGAGGGGTTTCATCCTTTGAAGACCTGGATGCCATAAAGGAACTGGGTAAGGGCAGAGTGGATGTGACCATAGGAAGTGCATTATCAATATTTGGAGGTAATCTGGATCTGAATGAAGTTCTGGAATATCTGAAATAAAGCAGTTTGGAGATAGAAAATGAGCGCCGACAATACGGACAACATAGAAATTGCAGAAAGCTTAGCGGATTCGGAAGATAATAGAGAAGAGGCTGATGAGGAAATCGAAGCAAACCTCGAAGAAAACTCCGAAGCAGATAAGGAAGTTAATGAAGTTGATGAGGAAAACGTTGAGGGAGAAAAGGAAGATAATCCTGAGATGTCTTCTTCAGTTACAAAGAAAAAAGGCTTCATGTCAAGAAACTGGTGCTGGCTTCTTGCATTTTATATTACAGCTGTCTTTATGTGGATATATATGATAGTCGGAAAGATAGCTCCCTTTGGAATGAGTTCATTTACTCTTATTGACAGCATACATCAGTATGTTCCATTTCTAAGTGATTATCAGGATAAGCTGATAAATGGCAAGAGTCTTCTTTATACATGGGACGTGGGTCTTGGTCAGAATTTCCAGTCCCTGCTTCTTTATTACATGGCATCCCCACTGAATTTGATAATAGTTCTGTTTTCCCGTAAGGGTATCATAGCCATGTTTTCTCTTCTGGTATCCTTTAAGATAAGTATTTCTGCCGGATGTTTCGGCTATATGCTTTCAAGAAGAGACGGTGAGATAAAAAACAGTCCTGTTATAACAGCACTGTCATTTTGCTATGCACTTTCAAGTTATATGTGCGGATATTACTGGAATATAATGTGGCTGGACTGCATTATGGTATTTCCTCTTATCATTCTCGGCTTTGAAAAGCTGATGACTAAAAAGGATGCAAGACTCTACATACTGGCGCTATTTTACAGTATGTATTGTAATTATTATATATCATTTATCATCTGCGTTTTTCTTGTTCTCTGGTTCCTTGCCACGGGACATAAAAATATAAAAGGATTTATAACAGATGGAGTGAGGTTTGCGCTTGCTTCCATACTTGCGGCAGCCATGGCAGCATTTTCTCTTATCATGGCTTACCTTGCCATTACAAAAACAGCCAGTGCAGGAAGTGCTTTGCCGGCAAATAAGCTTTATCAGAATTTTTTTGAGCTTTTGAAGAGACAGTATATGCTGACCGTTCCGGTTAACATGGATTCCTTTGATGGAAATGCCAATCTCTACTGCGGAACTCTCATATATATTCTTTTCTTTGTATACATATTTTCAAAGGCAGTTCCACTGGCTGAGAAAATCAGAAAGGTTGGGCTTATAGCATTTCTTTTTGTCAGCATGAATCAGGAAAGACTGAATTTTATCTGGCATGGTTTTCACAATCAGTTTGGAATTCCCAACAGATTTTCATTTCTGTATATTTTTACGTTGATCTATATGGGGTATGATGTTCTGAAGGAAATAAAGAAAACCGGAGTCTTCTCCGTGGTGGCAGGAGTTATTTCATCCAGCATCCTTCTTGCCCTGGTTTATTACAAAACAGATCTGGAGGGACTTATTCCTCCTCTCTATATGATCATTGTTTCCTACAGCCTCATAGTTGTATATGCAGTATTCCTGATGCTGGCTGAAGAGAAAATGATCCGTATGGTCATATTCAGAGTATTCATGTTTATATTCATTTCCGGAGAGGTGCTTACTAATGCCTGGCTGGGAATAGCTGATCACGGTGGTGCTGATGGAGGCTATTATCTCCAGTACTGTGATGTGATGAAGAAATCCGTTGGTGAGGTGGAAAAACTGGCCGACCAGAAGGGACTCAGGTTCTATCGTTCAGATGTGGTTTCCCCTATCATGCTGGATGAGAATACCTTCAATAACATGAAGAGTATAGGAACCTTCTGTACCACAGTCAGGGGAGATATGGTGGATGCCATGGCACACCTGGGCTATTATACAGGCTCCAATGAATATCTATTCCTGGGATCTAATCCGGTTACAAATGACCTTATGGGTATGAGATATATATATATGAGAGATGGGGATTTTTACCCAGCTGAAAATGATTATTATACTGCATATAATGCAGACGGAGTAAAGGTGCTTGAGAATAAAAATGCTATGTCTATTGCTTATGGTGTAAGCGATGGAATTAGCTACTGGGATACAGGTACCTATAACTGCGCCAATGTAATAAATGATTTCGCATTTAAGGCTGCAGATGTCGAGACTATTTTTGAGGAGAAAAATCCACCTTATGCCGTTACCGGCGTAAACTGCGATGCATCCTATAATATGGATCATCCTAATCTCATCAGCTACTGCAACGGAGCCGGGGATTCCATTACCATAGATGCAACCATGATAGTTCCAGAGGATGGAAGATATGTCATAAATATCCGTGCCAACTATCTTGAAAATATCATATTCTATCTTGACGATGTGCCCCTGGCTAACGGAAGATATCAGACTCAGCTTTTTGACCTGGGCGAACTGAGGGCGGGAAGCATAGTCAGATTTAATATGGAGTTTTCAGAATCCTATGCGGAGGAAGGAACAGTTTCCATGTTTCTGTCCAAGCTGAACAAGGATAACCTTTCCAGGCTCAGGGGAAAGCTGCAGAAAAATGAAATGATAGTTACCCAGATGACGGATGACTCTGTTAAGGGAACCGTCAATATGGATAAGGGACAGGTGCTGTTTACCACTATTCCATATGATGAAGGCTGGACAGCCTATGTAGACGGGGAGCCTGAAACTCCGGAATCCATTGGTGACGGCTTCTTATGTCTGTGGCTGGAAGAAGGTGAACATGACGTAGAACTTCGATTTATTCCGGAGGGAATGAAGCTGGGAATAATCATTACAATTGCCGGCTGGCTAATATATATTATACTTTGTATCGTAACTGTAAAAAGTTTAAAAAGAGAAGGGTCAAAGGGTAAAAAATGTTGACCGTATATATGAAGTGATATATAATCAAAAATGACGGTTTAGGCACTTGATATAGTTGTAAAACTTATGTAAACATACAAGATAAAGGGGTGTTATAATGGACAATATTAGAAAGATGGGACCTCAGAAACTTGCCATAATAACAGCTGTTGTGGTAGCTGTTCTGGGAGTTTTGGGTGTAGTGGTTCTTGGAAATAATACGGCAGTCGGTATAGTACTGGTGGTGGTTCAGGCGGCTCTTGTATTTTTTATAATAAATCTTGGTTCAGAGCAGGCTCAGGAGAAAAACCAGAGTGACAAATACAGAAAGCTTTTCAAAAATCTTCCTATTGGATTTGCTCAGGCAAAGATCATCATGGATCATGCCGGAGATGTAATGGGTTATCAGGTTGAGGATGCAAACAACACCTTCGGAAGCTATTTCAATCTTGATAAGGAAGCATTTATAGGCAAGGTACTTGGAGACAGCAATATCGAAGTTCTTCAGGATATCAATGCATGGTTCAAAGCATATAATACATCCGGAACAAAAGAGGGTGACCTCATGGATGTTGAGATAACCATGGAGAAGCTTGGTAAGGTCTTCAATACAGTTATGTATAAGTCCGAATCAGATTACATTAACATGGTTGTTATAGATGTTACAGAGCAGAAGGAAACAGAGGCAAAACTGTCACGTGCCATCGAGGATGCAAATGCTGCATACAAGACACAGGCAGAATTCCTTGCAAACATGAGCCACGAAATCCGTACCCCTATAAACGGTATCCTGGGAATGATCCAGCTTACTCTTATGGCTGATGACCTTCAGGCTGATTACAGAGATAACCTTATAACAGCTAAGAGCTGTGCAGATAACCTCCTCAGACTTATAAATGATATCCTGGATATCAGTAAGCTTGAAGCAGGTAAGTATAAGATTAAAGAAGAAATATGTGATATTAAAGCAGCTATTGAAGAAACAGTTGCTTCCCATGTTCCGGCAGCAAATGGAAAGAATATCTCACTTGATCTTTCCTTCGGAAATAACATGCCTAAACTGGTTCGTGCAGACGGACAGCGTATACAGCAGGTACTTAACTGTCTCCTTTCAAATGCTATCAAGTTCACATCTGATGGTGGTGTAAGAGTTAAGATAGCTGCTCTTGATGATAAGGATGACATGATCAAGCTGAGAATAGCAGTTGCAGATACAGGTATAGGTATCTCAGATGCTAATATGACTAAGCTCTTCGTAAGATTCTCACAGGTTGACGGATCTGATACACGTAGATATGGTGGTTCAGGACTGGGACTTGTAATATCCAAGCAGATAACAGAGCTTATGAATGGTACTATCACAGTTCAGAGTAAGGAAGGAATCGGTTCAACCTTCATAGCTGAGATTCCTATTAAGGTGGTTAAGCCTGCAGAGGCAGAAGCTGAGAAGGAAGCAAAGGCAGAGGAAGAGGCTGCAATCTATTCCATCAATAATGCAAATGGTAAGAATGCAAGAATCCTTGTAGCAGAGGATGAGCCTGTAAATCAGCAGGTTATCGGAAAGCTTCTGGGAATGGCCGGCTTCTCATATGATATAGCTGAGAATGGTCAGAAAGCTGTAGAGCTTTATAAAGAGAAGAGCTATGATGCAGCCCTCTTTGATGTACAGATGCCTGTTATGGATGGTATAGCTGCTACTCAGGAAATCCGTAAGCTGGAGGCTGAAAATCGTAAGCCACGTCTTCCAATCATTGCAGTTACAGCAAGAGCAATGTTTGGAGATAAAGAGCGTATCATGAAGAATCAGCTGGATGATTATATCGCAAAGCCATATAATCTGAACACAGTAGTAGATACACTTAACAAATACATCGATGGCGACGGAGATGATAAAAAAGAAGAAAGTGCAGAATAATCTGAATTAAACAGATACAAGAATTAATAAAGAAATAATAGAAACCGGTGTCCACAGGACGCCGGTTTTTTTCATGTTAATGGATGGTTTTTGTATAATCGAGGGAATTCTGTAGTGCAAGGTGCATAAATAGTGTTGTGTTTATGCACAAAGAAAAATGAGAAAAATATCAAGTCGCTCATAAACGGTCAGAAAATTGACGGAATATGGCTGAAATCACGCAACAGATTGTTGCGTTTTTTTATTTTCTAAACCAGCGTTTTTCCATAAATTGTGTTTTTCATATTTTTCTTTCATCACTATCTTGAGGAATCCCTGTTTTTTCCGAATTTTAAATGCAACAACTTTACTATAACAAAAACCTGGCACCCGGGTGATTTAAATGTACTCCGGTGCTTTGATAACCTATAGGTACACTCATCAGGGAATCTTGGCGAAGTAAGAATCTTAAATATAAGTGGAAGGGAGGATAAAGCATGAGGGCCGTAAAGATAGGAATATATTGCAGCGATCTGGATTATTCAAAGGCACTTATGGATTATATAAACGCTCACGATTCCATCAGGTTTAAGCCGGTTGTTTTTTCAGATAAGTCCAGACTGGATAAATATCTGGAAACCGGCAGCCTGGATCTGATTATTGTAGATGATGAAGCGGCTGCTGAGTTTCCTTCACTTTTATATGAGGGGATCAATGTGGTAGTCCTGACTGAGCATGTGGCATCCAATGTTTATGTAACTGGAGAAAGTGTGAGGGATGGTTACATATACAGGTATCAGAATACAGGGGAAATCTGTAAAAGGATCAGTTCCATTCTTATGTCCTATGAGAATGATAACAGGGATATATCTGAAACAGTTGCTGTATTTTCACCTGTTGAAAGATGCGGCAGGACAACACTTGCAAAAGCGCTGGCCGGATATGACGAAATCCGGGGAGGACTGTATGTGGGAATGGAGAACTACAGTGATGATCCTTCTGCACTTTTGTCAAATATCCTCTACGATCTTTTGATTAATAAGCCTGATCTGGATAAAAGGATATCAGATGCAATTCGGCCGGAGCAAGGCATCCATAAAATATGTATATCGGGAACATATCTGGATGCAAACGATGTGACTTGCAAGGATATGGAAAGGCTGATAGAAATCCTGAAAAAAACAGGAAATTATACAACCATCTGTTTTGATATAGGATCTGCAGTTTTGTCGGATTTTTCCATACTCAGGCTTTTTAAGAAAATATATATGCCGGTGCTGACGGATGAAACATCTATGAAAAAGATAGAGGTTTTCATGAAGCTGCTGGCAGATATGGGATTTCAGGATGTAATCCGGAGATTGCATCCTGTGGAGGTCCCAAATGTACCATATGGAAGTGAGGAGCTTATAAAGACAGTCTGGAAAATAAAAAATGGTGAGAAGGATGGATAACGAGTTAAGAGAAAGAATCAAATCCGATGTTTTGGACAGGCTTGATCTGTCAGGAGAAATAAAAGATGAGGATGTAAGTCAAATCATAGATGAATCCTTAGTCCGGGAAGTGGGCGGAATTTACATTCCCATAAAAGAAAAGCTGAAGATGAAGGAGGAAATATTTAACTCTATCAGGAGGCTGGATGTTTTGTCCGAGCTTCTGGAGGATGACAGCATAACCGAGATAATGATCAATGGTCATGATGAAATCTTTTATGAAAAGCAGGGCAGGATCATGAAATCGGATAAGGCATTTAATGATCCGGAAAGGCTCATGACAGTTATACAGCAGATGGTAGGTGATGCAAACAGAATGGTAAATGAATCCAGCCCCATTGCAGATGTGATACTTTCCGATGGATCAAGAGTAAATATTGTGCTGAAGGGAGTTTCGGTGGATGGCTGTGCTGTCACCATCAGAAAATTTCCGAAGCAGGCATTTAACATGGAGAATCTGATAGAGCTGGGAGCAATAGACCGGGATACTGCGGACTTCCTTGGAATGCTGGTTGCCTCCGGATATAACATTTTCATCTCCGGCGGAACAGGAGCAGGCAAAACCACCTTTATGGGAGCCCTTACCGAATACATACCCGGAGATGAAAGAGTTGTGACTATTGAAGACAGCGCAGAACTAAAGGTTATAGGAATACAAAACCTGGTGAGGCTGGAGGCAAAGAATGCCAATGTGGAAGGGAAAAACATGATCACCATCAGAGACCTGATCAAATGCTCTCTCCGTATGAGACCGGACAGAATAGTGGTGGGAGAAGTCAGAGACGCCGCAGCAATAGATATGCTGCAGGCTATGAATACGGGACATGACGGAAGTCTTTCAACCGGTCATGCAAACTCGGCTCATGAGATGCTGCTGAGACTGGAATCCATGGTGCTTATGGGAGCGGAGCTTCCCCTTAAGGCTGTGAGACAGCAGATTGCCTGCGCATTGGATATAGTAGTCCATCTGGGCAGGCTGAGGGATAAATCAAGAAAGGTTTTGGAAATAAGAGAGGTGACAGGAATGGAAAATGATGAGATACAGACCAGAGAATTATACAGATTTGTTGAAACAGATATCCGTCAGGAAAAGGTTATAGGAGAGCTGAAGAAAATAAATGATCTTCTAAATGTGAATAAGCTGGCAAGTGCCGGTTATCTGACAGTATATCAGGAAAGGTTTTCCTGATGGGAAAGAAGAGGTTGGTTATAGATTTTAGAGCTTTTACAGGAGCCCTGGTACTTACCTGTACAGGAGCCTTTGTATTCTTCGATGCCATCTATGGACTGATTCCGGCTGCGGCAGTGGGAGTGTACGGCTATAGGGTGCTGAAGGAATCTTCTGCTTCAAAGAAAAGACTAAAGAAAATAAGTGAACTGAAAAGCTTGATGATATCAGTTCAGACCACGCTGGAAGCAGGAAAGTCACTAGAGAATTCATTTATATATGCCAGGCAGGAGCTTATCCAGCTATATGGTAAGAGAAATGAAATGGTTAAGGCCCTGGAAAAATTTGAGAAGAAGATCAGTTTGAATTACACCCTGAATAAAGCTCTGGATGAGTTTGCCCGGGAAGTGGATATAGCCGAGGCATACGACTTTGTGGATGTGATAACTACGATAAAACGAACAGGTGGAAATGCGGTAAAAATCATAAAGGATTCAGTGGAGAGAATGGTAAATGAAATGGAGCTTAGAGAAGAGCTTAGCACTATGGTGGCAGCTAAAAAGCTGGAGCTTATGGTAATGGTTACTATGCCCTCTCTCATCACTCTTTTTCTGAGATATACCAATGAGGGCTTTCTGGATCCTCTTTACGGAAATATTCCGGGAGTGTCAATTATGACAGTCATGATGGGACTTAATGTGCTGGCATACCACATGGGTAGAAAAATCGTAGATATATATTAAAAATACGGAGGTTAATTATGGTTAGGTATATAGCTGTCGGACTTGTTTTTCTCATTTCCGTACTGGCTTTGATCAGCCGAAAAAACTATAGCAAATATAAGGATGTGGAGAAAAAAGGATTTCTTTCTTTTGTTCCGTATTTTCTGCTTGAAATAACTCCTCCCGGTTTAAAAAGCTACGTCAGAGGTATTGTGAGAAAAAACAATATCCTGAATACAAGAGACCTGAGACAAGAGGTGGACAGGGAGCTCCTTAAAGCATACGAATATGTGGTAAAGGGTGTGTTTCTGGCGGCTGTAGTGGCATTTCTGGTAACCCTGAAGCCCCAGAAGGAGGATGACCTGTATAAAGTGAAAAGACCGGAGGCAGGAGATTCATCAGTATACGTGGATATTGAGCTTGAAGATGAAAAAAGCGGAAAAAAGGAAAACTTCAATCTGGAGGTAAGCCCAAGAGAGTACAGCGAAGAGGAGTTTCACAGAAAGAGTAAAGAGGCAGAGGCTTATATAGACAGCTGCATACTGGGAGATAACATTTCTCCGGAGAATATATGCAGTGATCTGGAGCTTCCATCAATGGATGAAAGTGGAGTGCTAAAAATCGTCTGGAGTTCCAGTGAACCATCAGTAATAAGCAGTACAGGAGTTGTAAAGACAGAAGAACTGGATAAGGATATGCCGGTTCAGATGACTGCGGAAATAAAGGATTCAAATTATACTGCAACCTACAAAAAAGATTTTGTGGTTAAAAAAGATATAAAGCTTACCAGCTCTGAAAGGGCAAAGGCATCAATACTTAATATTGAAGAACAAAGCAGGTCCGAGGATGAGCTGGTATTACCTCATAATCTGGATGATGTGAAAATCCTCAGAAAATCAGGCTGGGCTGGAACAACAGCAGCCATACTGATAATGGGGATACTGGCTGCTTTCAGTCTGGGATATCTCAGGCTTGGCAGACTGAAGGAAAAGGGAAAGGAAAGAGACAGGGAACTGGAGGATGAATACTTCGGTTTTGTTAACAGGCTTGCAATCCACATTGGATCAGGGCTTAGCCTGAAGGACGCATTTAAACATACAGTACAAAGTGAACGTTGTGAATATCTGAGAGATGAAGTGCATTTTATGCTGAACCGTATATCTTCCGGAGTAAGCGAAGGCACTGCCTATATGGAGTTTGGAAGAACCATAGGCTCTCAGGAATATCTAAGGCTTATGTCATTAATAAGCCAGAATTTATCATATGGAAATTCAAATCTGATAAAGATGCTGGATTCCGAAATAAAAACAGGATTTTATATTAAAAGGGAGCATATCAGAAAAAGAGGGGAAGAGGCTTCTGAGAAGCTTATCCTTCCCACTTCTCTGCTCCTGGTTCTAGTAATCGTGATAATTATGTATCCGGCATTTATAGGAATGTAATAAAAGGAGGAACATGAGATGAGCTTATTGATATGGAAAATAAGAAACAGATTATTAGAAGTAGGGAAAGATAACAGCGGTGTCGCTGTAGTTGAGATAATACTTATCCTGGTTGTTTTGATTGGCTTAGTAATCATTTTTAAGGATGAAGCGTCAACACTTGTGGGCAAAATATGGAAGGCCATAACCAGCGGTTCAAATACAATAACAGGATAAAAAGGGGAGAAAAATGATTAATAGGAAAGGGTATGTGACGGTTTTTATATCATTGCTTCTGGTGGTGATGCTTGTTGTATCCATGGCTGTGATGGAGGTATGTGACAGAAGTTATGCACGAACGAAAATGTCAACGGCACTCAGCAGTGCCATGTCTTCTGAGCTGGCGGGTTACAACAGATATGTATTTGACCGTTACAATATCCTTTTGCTGGACAGAAATAAGTCCGGTGAAGGCGAAGGAGCCATGGAAAATGATATGGAAGATCTGCTGAAGGTGGATCTGGGCTCCGGATTTGAAATAGAAAATCTGATAGTGTCCGGAGTTACATATATTACGGATGATGATAACAGAGAGTTTAAAAAACAGATTAGTGATAATGCGGCATATGATCTGGTTGAATATGCAGCAGATAAAATTTTGGAAAAAACAGGCGGTGAAGACGAACCTGTAGATAACAAACTTATAGGAAATATGGAAGGAGATATAAGTGAGAGACAGTCCGAAATTAACGCTGAGACCCAGGCTGCAGACTCCGGCCAGAGTGCTGAGGAGGATGGAGCCTCAGGAGAAGGAGAAACTGTCGAAGAAACAGCTTCAGAAAAAGAGGAAGTGACAGATCCTCGGGAAACTCTGAAGGCCTTTACAAAGGCAGGGATAGCAGGTCTGCTTCTTCCTGAAGGAACTGAGCTTAGCGAAGAGGAACTGGATACAGCCAGTCTTCCATCCGGTGGAGCGGTTACTGAAAATGACATGGAGATTGCAACAGATTTCAGTGACAAGGAACAAATGAAAAAGGATGGAAAAAGAGGAAATGGCTGGGCTGATAATCTGGTTGAAAAAGCCGAAGCCCTTGCATATGCCCGGGGACATTTTAATTCACTGACGGATAAAAAGTTTGATGATACGGTGCTGAATTTGGAGATGGAATATCTGATAGCTGGAAAACCAAGTGATGGAGAAAACTATAAAAAGGTAATAAATGAAATACTGGTAATAAGATTTGGAGTCAATTTTGCCTACATTGTTACAGATGCTGAAAAAATGGGAGAGTGCGAAGCCCTGGCAGCTGCACTTACTGTAGAATTTCCCCCTTTGGAGCCAGTGGTCAAATATCTTCTGGCAGGATGCTGGTCATATATAGAAAGCGTTGCCGATGTCTACAGACTTCTTAGAAATCACAAGGTTCCCTACTGGAAATCTCCCACAACCTGGGTTACGGATTTTGAAAGTCTGGCCCATCTGGAAGAGATATCCGGAGAGGACAGCGAGGAAACAGGACTGGATTATAACAACTATCTGATGATTCTGGCGGCACTTCAGGGAAACAAGCTGGAGAACAGAATGCTTGATCTGATACAGATAAATACAATCAAAAATTCGGATAAATCATTTTTGATCAAAAACTGTATAACCGCCTTTGGAGTGAATGTGGATATAAATTACAAAGACAGAAGCTATTCCTATCATGAGGAAACAGGCTTTTGAGATTATAAAAATATGACGGCCTATGAGCACTAAGGTATTGTTTCATGATTCTCTTAAGAAAATAGTGGTAATAGTCAAGTCTCTTCTGAAAGTGGAAAGCTTATAGGCTGTCAGACAGGAGGTGTGGTGCGTTTATGGATAATAATAGGGGGAGTGTTTCTATAGAGGCTGCGATAGCACTTCCGATGTTTCTGTTTACCATGCTTTTCCTGGCATATGTAAGTGAGATATCAGCAGTTAGAGCAACTGTATATGAAGGTTGTATCGAGACTGCGGAATACATGGCTGAGTATGTATATCTGGCAAATAATATTTCCGAAGATGAGAATCTGTTAAATGATGCGCTGACAGCAGGTACATTGCTGGTACGTTTTAATGAATATGTGGACAATGATGCCCTCCTGGAAAAATATGTGGTCGGAGGAAAAAACGGAGTAAGCTTTCTGGGCTCATCTCTGCCTGATGATCACGGGTATATAGATCTTGAGATAAGATATTTTGTTCACATAGATATTCCTCTGATAAATGGCTTTACCCACATGTATAAAGAGCATATAAGACAGCGGGCCTATCTTGGAAGCGCAGCTTTGCAGAGTGAGACTGAGGAAGAAGAAGACAGATATGTTTTTGTGGCAAAAAATGGTGTTGTGTACCATACCACCAGAAGCTGCACATATCTGTCACCGGATATACAGGTCATGTCAAAAACAGGAGCTGCAGGCAGTGGATATACCCCCTGCGAATACTGCGGCGCTCAGGCGGGAGACAGTGTTTATGTAACAGGAAGCGGAAGCAGATACCATTCCAGTAAGCAATGCTCAAGACTTATGAGAACTGTGGAAAGAAAGAAGCTGAGCGAGGTAAATCTACCGCCATGTTCGAAGTGTGGTGATTAATAAATGAAGAAGAAAAAACTAAAAAAAATATTCGGGAATTCAGGTTATATGACTATAGAAGCCAGCGTGATAGTACCTGTAATATTGATGGCCGTATTTATAAGTCTTGCAGGGCTGATAGTTATATATGAAAAGAGCATTATCTATGCTGAAGAAACTGAAGCATTATTCACAATTCCAGAGGTGTATATAAGTAATAAAAAACCGGAGGATTATCTTAACAGTCTTCAATATGGAACAACCCTGGGATACGGACAATGTAAGGTTCAGGCAGATTATGCCGGACATAAGGCCCGCTTTGATGGAACCCTTGAATATATGGAAAGCTTTGAAGTTGCTTCCGAAAGAGAGATAGATGTACGTGTGGACAGACTGAGGAGGTGGCAGTTGTATGATAATCTTTCAGAAAAATCGGGGGAGTAACAGTTATGTTGAGGTAAGTAATATTACAATGCCTGAAAACTATGAATTAAATATGCTGACACATTGTTCTTTAAAATTGATACCAAGGACCGAGGTCAGGGAAATCGACGGAGAAAAGAGTCTTCTATTTAAGGTGGACGGGCTGATCTCACTGGAGTCCAGATGTAAAAGAGTATATCCGGATAAGAGGTTTCTGAACAAAATGCTAAATGATATGAAGGCATGCTTTATGGAGCTTAAGGATTATATGCTGAGTCCAGAAAATGTAATCCTGGATATGAAATATATCTTTTATTCGGAGGAAAAAGATGAATACAGGTTTCTTTATGTTCCGGGCAAAACAAAAAGCTTCAGGGAGGAAATAAAGGATCTTTTTGAAGATTTTATGAGGGTATATGATCACAAGGATTCAGAGGGAGTTATGTACCTTTATGATATGTACAGCCATTTTTTAAGTGAAAGCTTCACGTCTGAAATGTTCTGCAAAATGCTTGAGCAGGATACTGCCGAAGAGCAAGGTTTCAGGAGCCGGGAGAAAACTGTAAATGAAAAAACAGCCTATGAAATAGAGACCATAAAGCCGGAGGAAAAAGAACCGGTTATATATGAGGATGTAACAGAAATAAATAAATCTATTTATATTCTTGCTGCTGTAGGTGCTTTTGTCATGACCATCATAATGCTGCTGGTCTTTGGAAAGGGAACGTTGAAGATCAGTGTTCTGGTTATTATGGCAGTGGCAGTTTATATAGTGGTGGATTATATGCACAAGAAAAATGAGCTGGAGACTGCATCCAGCATGATGGGTTATCTGAAAAGGGAAGATCCCTTTCCGGTAAAGAAGAAGGTTTTATATGAAGGGAGCTTAAGGGATGGAAAAAATGCAGTATCGACCGATGATAATATCTCGATTTCAAATGACAGCATGAAAAATGCGAGCCTGAGAAATGATACATCAGATACTACGGTTCTCGGTTCCGGTGTAAGTGACAATGTTTCCAGACTTGTTCCAAAGTCGGGAGGAACAGAATATAAACAGATTTTACTGATTGAAGGAGAAACAAAAGTAGGAAGGCAGGACAGCACCTGTGATTATGTGCTGGATGATCCTTCAGTAAGCAGGCTTCATGCAGTTCTGGATAAGCAGGGGGATGTAGTAACTCTGACAGATATGGGGTCTACAAATGGAACATATATAAATGATGACAGGCTTCCGGAGGGAGAGGTTAGAGTCCTCACTCCGGGAGATTTAATAAGCATAGCTAATATCAGCTATGAATGTTTGTAAGAGGATGAGAGTATGAAAAATATATTTAATAAACATAAGAAAATACTTTCTCTGATCCTTGCCTTATCAATGGTGGCATCGGCATTTACATCAAGTTATATATCATCACATGCCGATGAAAAAATAATGGATAGCATTTCCGGAAAAACTGCTGAATCAGTAAGGGAGGAAGTCAGAGAAACTCAAGGGAATACAGAAGATAATGAAGCTGGTGGTGAAATACCAGATGCTTCAATTGATTCAATAAGTGAGATTTCAGATATTGAAAATACGGATAATAAAAAGGATTCCGATGATGATGGAAAAAATTCAGATGATTCAGAGAATAAAGATGATATAGATTCAGGAAATAGTAAAGAATCTGTAGATGATAAAGAATCCGGGGATAATAAGGTATCTCCGGAGAGAAAAGAATCAGGTGATACTTACGAATCCGGAGAAGATAAGGGTTCTGAGGTATCGGTGAATAATGTGAATAATGAGGCCACAGTGACAGATAATCTGGAGAAGTCTGATAAAGAGAAGGAGCCAGATAAGAATTCTGATTCTTCAGAAAATACAGAGGAGCCGGAAGCTGGAGATAATCCGGGAATAACAGATTATTCTGCAGATGCCATCATAATGAATGATGTGGCAAATGCTTCTGAGAAATATGAGATTTCCGGAAATAAAAATGATTCTGATAAGACAAATAAAAAGGGAGAAAAAAAGGATCAGAATGATGATGAGACAGCTCCAACCTTTGACAGAATATATGATGGAGTATCAACTGCAGGCTTAAATTTCAGTGGGAGAGAACTGCTTATAGCTACCTCAGATCCGGCCGTATTTACTGCCGATACAGAGGTGGTATCAGAATACAGGGGTGTTTATCTTACAAGATATAAAGATGCTGCACAGTGTGAGAGTGCATATACCTATTATTTTAATAAGGTCAGCTTCATAGATGTCAATTCATCTGTTAAGGCAATGAGCGGGGAAGCAGATCTGACAAATCTAAATAATGAATCTGATTCCATATCTAATATAAATGATATGACACCGGTAAACTGTAGTGGATGTATAGCTCTTATTGATTCAGGTGCTGCAGGTAAGAATGTGATGAAAAGTGTATCAGTGCTTGGAGGCTCAGCTGGTGATGATAATGGCCATGGAACCATGATGGCTGCATCTATTTCAGCGGCAAATCCCGGTGCAAGGATTCTTTCTATCAAAGCACTTAATAGCAGTGCTACAGGAAAGGTGGCAGATATCTATGCTGCCATTCAGTATGCCATAGCTTCAAATGTTTCAATCATCAATATGTCCCTTTGTTCTCAGATTTCTGCAGACAGTGACATACTTAGAAATGCCATTTCACAGGCAAGAGAAAGAGGAATACATGTGGTGGCTGCAGCAGGAAATAATGGTAAGGATGCTTCATATTATGTGCCTGCCGGAATTCCGGGAGTTACCACCATAGGTGCATGTGATGCAAGAGGCTTAAGAGAAGGAGTATCTAATTTTGGATCCTGTGTGGATTATTATGTGTTTGCCGATTCCACCTCCATAGCTTCTGCCAGATTTTCAGGCTACCTCCTGGCTGATGGACCGAATAAGGTCATAGAAAGGGAAGATGTATTTACAAGAGAAATGGTGGAAACAGCCAGGGAATATGCATCGGAAACAGATTCTGAAGAATATGCAACAGAGACTGATGCACCTGCAGCAGGAGATGATGACATAGTTATAAAGGGCACATATATCAATGCAACTAAAGAATTTCCCTATGCTATAAATGCCCGTTGCACTGTTAATTGTGCCCCTTATACCATAGATCCGGCAACTAACTCAGTTCATGGACATTATTATAACTATGTGGGGGCTCCTTATAATCCGGTTCTTGTTTCAATAGTAGACAGTGGATATTCCAAAAGTGATTATAAGAATTTCTCGTGTAAGGAAACCAGATGTAATTCGCCGGGTAAGGCTATTCCTTTTCAGTCTAACAGTGTGAATACTATTTCCGGACAGGTATATCTGACAAGCGTGGTTAAAAACCCCGATGGCAGCAAGACGGCTACTTATACATCTGAATATTTTCAAGGTGGCTATGTTCCCGTTGCAAGTGGTGGTCAGTACATCAGAGTTACATTTACCATGGATTATGAAAAGAAGCCTGCCTTTGCAGGAGTCCATAAACAGCTTACTGAAAGGATAGTAAATTCCGATGGCAGTGTTTCTTATTCGAAGAAAAATCTTGGAAATGTATGGTTTGATGTATTAAAAAAATCCGGAAGTTCATTTACCCATGTGGGTTATCTTAAGACAAACAGTTCAGGTGTCGCAAATGAAATAATAGATATAAAGGGAAACAAGATAAACAGTGATGGATCCTGTGACTCGCTGGATGATGGAGATATTATCGTAATAAAGGAAATGGGTATAAAGTCTGGTAAGGCAGGAAATGATTATTCTGATTGTACCTTTTCACTGCCCAAAACAACCTCAGGACTAAGCGTCATAGATTCCATAAGCGATGGAACAAATGTTAAAGCATCTTCGCCATCAGGACTAAAATATACTCTTGCTTCAGGTTATATAAAAGCAATCGAAACAACGGCCACATCATCAAAATCTTCTGCACCGCCATTGATGTCTAATCAGGATGAGGAACATAAGTGTATAGCATTTCAAAAACTGGATGCAGTTACAGGGCAGCCCATAACTGATGGATATGCTTATGCAGGTGCCAGGTTTTACGTGGTGGCGGCAAAGAGTCCGGTGGATGTACAGGCTCTGCAGGGGGCTGCTTATAACTATGTACTGGATAGCAGCGGAAATGTGATCATTAACTCAGTGGTGAATGGCAATATTCCGGCTTCGGCAGGCGCCACTATTTTGGTGAATCCTGACAATGTAGCGGCTGCATTAAATGGAAGCAGTGTCTGGGCCATGGACGTTTCTGCCCAGTACAGTGCAGGTTATAAGTATTTTTATATTGTGGAAACTGTGGCTCCCTTTGGATATCAGTTATTAAATCCGGATGGAACCTATACAGGGCGTTCAACTGCAAATAGTTCGCCCAACGGAGGACATCCTATAGCAAATGTTCTTACATTAAACATAGATGATTTTGTTCCTGGATATGCAGACACCATAACCTATCAGCCTTTCTGGCAGATGAAAAAATTATATTATCTGAATATCAGTAAAAAATCCAAAAGACTGAACCGTCTTATGCCGGGAGTATATTTCAAGTGCATTGAGTCAAATGGTCCCGGAGTAAATGTAGGTGATATGCTGGTAACAGATGGAAACGGAAATGCTACAGTGTCTCTGGGTTATCTTCCATCCTATCAGCATTATACCTACAAATTTCAGGAGTATGAGCAGACGGCCGCCAGCTATCCGGAGATATGGTATTACAAAGACAAAAACGGAAATTATATAAATCAGAATACAGTACTGACACTGGAGGTATATACAGATGGTTATAGTGAGAAATATCTGAATACTTATAATTTTTATAATCAGACCACCTCTGTTACGGCTTATAACTATGAGGAGATTTCTGTTCATCTGAAAAAGAAATCTTCGAGACCGGAGTATACAGATGGTAATCCGAATTATTCATTAAAGGGGGCATCCTACTGCCTGTTTGAAACTGCAGAGGCTGCTAAGCAGGCAGCTGCTTCAAATGATTATTCCGGAGCAATCAATCTTCAGTATATGAAGGAAATAAATGGTGTAAGAGCTGCAGTAGACAGTAAGGAAATAGTTGTTGATGAAAATGGTGATTCCCAGATTTATAACATATGTACTGATTTTGAAAAGGTAAATAATCAGTATCCTCAGAAGAAGGTTTTTGCAGTTGAAAAAAGCCCAGGGGAAAAGGGATATATGAAATCGGACAAAATATATCCTTTGATCCTAAGGGATGACAATACCTATACTAATCCGGCAAACATAGTTGTATCGGATGTGCCGGTAATGAATCCTCTTCAGGTTGTGATCAAAAAGGTGGATGCAGAAACCGGAAGTGAAGAAGGTATAGGAGATGGTCTGGAGGGAGCTGAGTTCAGACTAAACTTTTATGGGGCAGATACTTCAGTGATGCACACCTCCTATGAGTTAAAAAATGAATATCAAAATGCACTAAAAAATGAGTACTCTGAAACTGTCAGTACAACGAAGCAAAGTGATGGAAGCTATAAAGCTGTCTTAGGAGCAGGAAAAGATTTTCCTCTTGGTTTTGTAACATTAGAAGAAACCAAAGCACCTGCAGGTTATAAAAATAAAGACTATAAAATCTATATAGAAACAAAAAATGGTTTAGTAGATATAAGTGATAATCCCGTATTTGTTTCGGCAGCCGAAAGGAGTGGAGATGGTAAGAGTTTCAAACATCTGATATATCACCCGGGTAATGCAACAACCTATGGAGAGCTGGAAACAAAGGGAATAAGCGTGATAAAGGACGAGAATGATCCTGAGGTAAGGATGATATTTGAGGATCCTGAGATACGCGGAAATGTTCAGCTGACAAAGAGGATTGAAAAGCAGGACGATGAAGGAAATGACATCCCCCTTGCTAATGTTAAATTCAAAATTGAAAGCCTGTCTTCAGATGGAAGTACTCTGGAAACTCATTTTATATTTACTGATGAAAAGGGACATGTTAGTACAAGGCAGGACTTAATTCTTGAAGCAGAAGAATATATGAAATACGTGAATCATTATGATCTTGTAGATGATTATGATGGGACACCTTCGGTTATATGGTTTGATGGAACAAAGAGTGATAGTAATCCCCCGTCAGCCGAAAAGTCAGGCAGAGGAGCGCTGCCCTTTGGGAAATACAGAATAACCGAAATGAGATGTAAGGCCAACAAAGGAAGACAGCTGGAGGAACCGGTTACTTTTGAAATCAGCGAAGAGAACCAGTTGGTAAATGTATTTGATAAAAATGCCGAAGCTTCAGATGAAAAGATTACAAACGTTCCCCAGCCTGAATTATCAACAACAGCAGTTGTAAAAGACACTGATCTGAAGGTACTTATTCAGGACTATAAAAATCAGACCATTATAGATACTGTGACCTGCAAGAACCTTATGGCCGGAAGAGACTATACACTTCTTACGGAGCTTATGATAGTTGATGAAGAAGGTAATATTTCACCGTATATGGAGGGAGACAAGGAATATAAAAGAATTGAAAACTTCAGTACTGAGTTGTCTTATTCCCGTTCCCGTTTTGAAAAGCAAAGTACTGTAGAAGTATCTCTTGAAAATATAGATCCGACAGGAATTAGAAAAAAGCATTTTGTTGTTTATGAAACTTTGTATGCAGATAAATACGAAACACTGGAGGAACTGGAGAAGGCCGTAAAGGATGATACCATCAGAAGAACTTATGAAGGTTATGATGATGAATCTCAGATGGATTTCTTCCCGTTGGAGCATAAGGACCCTGGAGACAGTTTTCAGACGGTAAATCCTGCTGACATACATACCACTGCCATGGATACAGTAACTAATGATCAGGTGGCATATCCCAGTGAAAAAATAACCATAAGTGACAGGGTATTTTATGAAGGCCTTGAGCCCGGAAAAAGCTATACCATCAAGGGAACGCTTCACATAAAGGAAACAGGCGAAGTGTATAAGGATGCTGATGGAAAACCTTTGGAGGTTGAGAAAAGCTTTACTCCCGAAAAGGAAGAAGGCTATGAAGATCTTCAATTTGTCATATCAGCTGCTTCCCTGAGGGGAAAGTCAATAGTTGCCTTTGAAGAATTAAGCTATAAAGATATCACTCTGGTAGTTCATGCTGATATAAATGACGGAAATCAGACTGTACACTTTCCGGAGATGAAAACCACCACATGGTCCATGACGGTTCCAAAGACCTGGGATGGAAAACCGGTAATAAATGATGAGACAGCAAAACAACTCCCTGGTGTAAATGACATTTCCAAAACTCAGTTTACCGATACCATAAGCTACCATAATCTTCTGAAAAACAGAACATATATGGTATGTGGAAAGCTGATGAATAAATCCACAGGAGAAGTAATAAAGGATGCTGCAGGAAAAGAGATAACTGCTCTGGACTATTTTACAACCGGGAATTCACAGGTGGAAGGTGATGCTTTAGATGGAAGCTTTGATCTTTTGTTTAAAGGCTATGATGTATCAAATCTTGATAATGTAACCGGAGTTGTTTTTGAAGAATTATATCTTGTAGAAAAGAAAAATCAGGAGGACAGATCGAAGCTTATAGCGGAGCATAAGGATATAAACGACGTAGATCAGTTTATCTATTTTGTTTCGGTTCATACCAAAGCCAGGGACAAAACTACAGATAGTCAGGTGGCACCTCAGGATACGGATACAGTTATAGAGGACACGGTTACCTATAGCAATCTGATTCCCGGAAAAACATACAAGCTTACAGCAACCCTTCATGTTAAGAATGATACAACCGGAAATTATAAGGATGGAGATATGCTTTTGGGAGTAGATGGAAATCCTGTAAAAATGCTCCTGGAATTTGTTCCTGAAAAAGCGGATGGAGAAATCAAAATAGATATACCATTTAACACATCCAATCTAAATAAAATGGAAGTGGTGGTATTCGAAGATCTGTACAATTCATATGATATGCTGGTTGGCTGTCATAATGATCTGGAGGATAAAAACCAGATGATAGCAATACCTGAAAAACATAAGGAGTTATATATCAATCTTTCTGAGAATACACCAAATCCAAAGGTTGATGCTTTTGTAAGTAAGCCCACTTTGCTGGGAGTTCCCAAAACAGGATCGGTATTCATACTCTATGTAATGGCGCTTATGCTTATCAGCGGAGGGGGAATAGCATTTGTTATAAGACGTAAGAGAATTAGAAAAGTGAAAGGAGCATAGCGGATGATGGATAAAAAACGAATAGTCATTTTGAAATTAGTTTTATGGGTGATAATGCTTTTTGTAATATGGACATCGGGCCTGGCCAGTGTTAATGCTGCTTCAGATACATATACTCTTGAGATGATAAAAAAAGTCCGTTATAAGGAAAATGGAGATACTTTTATCAAAACTGCGGAGGCATCCTATAAGGCTATATTTGAGATTAGTAATTCAACTTTGAAAATTAACTATAAAAAGGATAAAGATTTAGTATCAGATATTCCCAAAGGAGCTCAGATTATAAGCTCAACAATTAATTATTCCGGAGACCTTATGCCATTTTCATTCGAGCAGGAGCTTCATAATGTAGAAAGTATCAATTACTCAGGCAGTTCAAAGTTTGAATTAAATAATAACTCCTTTGGAAATGCTTATCTTTCTGTTCTTAAAAAGCTTGATTCGGGAAAACTAAGAGAGGTTGATCTGGATATGCTGATTCCGGTTTTTGATAATCTGGGTACCGATACGGACATATCAGGACTAATTAAAGATAGAAGGGTTATAATCTCAAAGAATGTGGTAAAGGCTTTTGATTGTTTTGGTCAGTCAGAAAATCTGAATCTGTCATCTGCAGACGTAGTAGCTAATAATACCAATGACAGGGTGTATTGTAAAATGCTTTCATCCGGTTTATCAGACAATATGATACTGGTATATAAGTCCCAATATAGTGAAATGTACAATATAAGGAAAATCTATAGTTCTTTTGATCCGGTTATCCTTGAATCTAATACTGAAAACTTTATTACATATGAAAGATACAGGCTGCAGTTATTGGACAATAACGAATTAACAGGCAGGGAAATAATGGTACAAAATGCCAAGGGGTGTAATGTTTCGCTTAAGCTGGAACGACCATACTATGAATTTAAGGGCTGGGATAAAAACAGCTTTCCGGCTTATATGAAGATAAAGGATATTGATAAACTAATCAGTACCCATGGTCTGGACATGCCTTTGATCAAAATCAATGCTTTGTGGGAAAAGAAAACATATGCCATAAAATATGTACTGCCGGAATTAAAAACATCAATCAATAATCCAAATGCATTTTCGTCCTGGACAGTGACTGACGGAACAAAGGAACTGATGGACGCATCGGCGAAGGATTACATTTTCAAGGGCTGGTATAATGATCCTTATTACCTGGATAAGGCAAATGAAATCGGAGAATCAAATATATCTGACGAGGATGAAGACCATATATTATATGCCAGATTTGTTCCTAAAAAATATATCTCACGTATTGTGGCAAATGATATGAAGCTTAAGCTGAAACTAACGGAGCTTGAATACAGTATAGAAAAAGAAATAGACCTGACGGAAGGGATTGAAATAACAGGTGACACTCAGGGGACAAATGCAGAGCTTCTGAAAAGAGGGTATCGTTTCCTGGGATTTATGGCAGACGGTGAGCTGATTACAAAAGTAGGTGGAATGGATGTTAAGGATGTTGGACAGATCACTGCACTTTTCGAACCACTGACTGTAAATGTTACTTTGGATGCTAGTGGTGGTAAAGTACAAAACCAGACTACAGTAGCAATCTTTAACAGCAGGATAGATAATCTGGAGACACCTGTAAGAACGGGCTATATTTTCGAAGGCTGGTATGCAGGGGATAAAAGGATAACAAGAAATACCATTAACCAGTTTCTTGAAAATATAACATTTGTGGCTAAGTGGACTCCAAGAAATGCTATGCTAAAACTGAACTCAAATGGTGGTGAGTTAACTGATACAAAGATGGAAGTCACTTACGGTGAGAAACTAAATCTTCCAACTCCGGTCAGATCCGGATACAGTTTTGAAGGATGGTATATAAACGGAGTAAAAATTGGAGATGGAGATATTTCAACATTTGAAAAAGATGCATCCTTGACAGCGAAGTGGAAGCGGGGAGAGAATACCGGGGACAGTGATACATCTTCTATAACTGAGATTGGGGAAACAGGCGAAGTGAAATCCATTAAGCTTACAAATGAGGATGATAAGAAAAAACAGACTCAGGAAAAGGTAAAACTAAATGTATCATCCAAAGGAAGTATAAAGGTGAGCTGGAGTAAAATGGAAGGATACAAAAAATATCAGATTCAGATATCCAGATCAAAAAAGTTTAAAAAGAAATATACTGAAACTTATAAGACACAGAAGACAAATTATGAGTTTAAAGAAATGAAAGAAGATCAGAAGTACTATATAAGAATCAGAGGTGTCAAAAACAAAAAAGGAAAAACGGAACATGGTAACTGGTCAAAGGTAAAAATGATAACGTTAAAATAGTATAATAAATCTATGAAAAATATCGACTCCTGGACAGTGCTTATAACAGGAGTCGAAGTCATAGATTTGAACAAAAAAAATTTTTAAAAAAAAATTTAAAAAAGTTGTTGACATAGAAAAACAGTTTTGCTATTATAGTCAAAGTCGCTGGAAAAAAGCGACTACTTTTGTGACTATAAAAAAGCAGTTAGTTATCTGCTTAGTATACCAGGGAGAGGTATCGAAGTGGTCATAACGAGGCGGTCTTGAAAACCGTTTGTCCGCAAGGGCACATGGGTTCGAATCCCATCCTCTCCG
>CADBMW010000143.1 GCA_902795855.1 uncultured Lachnospiraceae bacterium | reverse complement strand
TATTTTGATTCGTGTTCGGATTCATGTTCTGATTCAGATTCCCGGTCTGATTCATGTTCTGATTCAGATTTCCAGTCTGATTATAGCCCTGACCAAATCCCTGGCTATTATTCTGGTTATTATTCTGATTAAACTGACATCCACACTGAACACAGAATTTCGCTCCATCAGGAACATCACATCCGCAATTAAAACATTTCATACCCCCTACCTCCTCATATAAATGCTTACTTAAATTATTATATTGAACTCAAAGCCAATGCCGATTTAACCACAAAAGGCACCTACTATGGTAGATGCCTAATATATATCTGCAGCTGACTACCATTTGACAGGCTCTGGAGCTTTGTGCCAACACGTTTCCATGTTTTTACTAAATTATTTAGTTTACATAACTCACAAAGTTATACTTGCGAGCCACAATTAGGACAGAACTTGATTCCAACCTTATATTTTGTTCCACACTCAGCGCAGAATTTAAATGTTTCAGTTTCTGTATTCCCTGGCGCACTGTTCTGTACTGAAGCGGTGTTCTGTACCGGCTCTTGTACTTGTGTTGGTACAGTGTTCTGCACTGGAGCGGTGTTCTGTACCGGTTCCTGCACCTGCGTTGGTACACCATTTTGCACCGGCCCATTGTTCTGAAACTGCACATTAGCCATGTTGTTAACACCCTGGTAGTTTGCACCATCCGGCATTCCACCTAAGTTTGTATATTTCTGTATCACATAAGAAATGATTCCCATATCAGCAGAGATATGTCTGTAATTCTTAATATTATTATCCGCTATAAATGCTCTTGCAAATGACATTCTCCAATGGATAGTAAATGTCATATCTTCGTTATAAAAACAGTCATAAATGATTTTATTATGTGTGATCATCGGACTATTATTCTTGGTTAATTCAACAACCATACCCATTCCCGTAAGCTCTGGTATGATACAATGCATCAGTTCAGAATACGGCAATTTGTTATCGCATCGAAAAGTGTAATCTCTGAATTTATACGCCTTTATTTCCAGTATTTTATTTTTGATAAGCCATCCAACAAAAAGACAGATAGGTACTGTTATCGGAATTGTATAAACCCCAGTGCAAATACCAGCAATTAATCCAACTATACCAAAGACGATGTATATAAGATTATATTTTCTGCCACCATCATCTATAGGCTCCATCGTAGTTTTGACAATATTTGTTGTCTCCATTATGCATCCCCCCTTTTAACCCCAGCAGTTTATGCAACCCAAGTTTTCCCTTGTTTTGTGTAGATTTTCAACTATAGTTCAATTATATTACTACTGCAAGGATAAATCATTTACTCCCAGAGAATGATTAAAAAAGGTGCCTGGCACCGTTACAAATTTGTTACAAGGGTTAACACTTTTGTAACGGTGCCAGGCACCATAAAGATTTATCTATGCCACACGGCGGCGGCGTTGGATCTGGCGACTAGTTCTTCTATTGGAAGTCCTATAGGACATATGTCATGGCAGGAGAGAGATTTTCCACAGGACCTGAAGTACTGCTTTCTGTATTTTTTAGCTACTTCTTTTTTATGATCCCTGGTGCTCTCTTCATTTAGAATTCTAAATGCGTTAACTGCGTCTACTGCTCCGGCAAAGTCATATGTTCCGGTAAAGTTCGGGCAAACCTCCAGGCAGCACCCGCACATTATACAACTTGCGGATTTGTAACGAACGGCATGTGTTGATGGGTCCATGTCCGCCTGTCCTTCCAACCACAGCGAGGCCTTCTGAAGATTCTCAAATATGATAGAGCGGTCGACGATCAAGTCCTTTACCACCGGAAACTTGCTTAGGGGCTCAAGGGTTATGTCGTTTCCCTGGATTGAATCCAGAAATGTTGAACAGGCCAAGGACGGTCTGCCATTTATTATCATGGAGCAGGCGCCGCATTTTCTGACCATGCATCCGCATTCCCAGGAAATTTGTTCTTCCTCACTCAGCTGAGAATTCAGTTTTCGTAGGACCATGGCAACTGAGTCGTCGCCGGAACCCTCATATTCGAAGTCCTTCATATACGGGGACGTGTCCTTATCTTTTTGAAGTTGTATATGGACAGTGTATTTCATCCTATCTTCCTCTCTATATTATCGGTAGTGTCAGAAGACACACCTCTTTTTCTCTCATTCTGGCTGTAAATCCTTACTTTCCTTCCTCGCTTACAGCCACTTCTCTCTCCTTACAACCATTCTGTTCAATATAATCTATAAGATAATCTATATTGCTGGAATTTCTTCAAATGTTATCTTTATTTCGCCGTCTTTAAATACTGCGACTGTGATTTTTCTGAAATCTTTATCATTTGTTTCCGGATAATCCTCTCTGTAATGAGCTCCTCTGGATTCCTTCCTTGCAATCGCGCTCATTATGCAGGCTTTACCCAGAAGTGAGAAACTGTCTTTACGTCCTTCCAGCTCATGCAAGCCTTTCTCCATGGTTTCCTCATTTCTTATTACACCCAATGCTTCCGCCAGTATCTCTCCCAGCTTTTCATCTGCTTCCCTGCTACTGATTATATCGGCTGTATTGGATGTTTTTGATGACTCCGCGATTCTATCCTTATTCCTGCCGAACACATTTTTCCCCTCATTTGCACCAGCCACAGTTTTTCCACCACTTGCTCCATCTGCAGCTGTTTCATCAATGCATGCATGTTTTCCTGCTACTCTGCCGCCGTATATTGCTCCAAGGAGGGAGTTTCCGCCAAGGCGGTTTGCTCCATGATACTGGGCGCAGCATTCGCCGGCTGCATAGAGGGATTTGATGGCTGTTCTATGACAGACATCAACCTTTATTCCGCCCATAAAGTAATGAATTCCCGGAGCCACCTGAACCGGCTCTTTGCAAATATCCTTGTGAAGATACAGCTGGCAGTCTGCCGCTATTCCTGAAAGTTTTTCAGATACTGTCTTCTCTGGAATAATCGTCATGTCCAGGAAAACATCCGAGGTCTTCATCTCACTATATATCTCACGGGCTGTTATATCACGGGGCATGAGGTCCCCTAATTCCGGATACTTTTCTTTCATAAAATAGCACTTCTCTTTGTCATGAATTGAAAAGAGACTCGCCCCTTCGCCTCTGGCGGCTTCTGTTATGAGTATTCTTTTTCCGTTCGATTTGGCAGTGGTTGGATGATACTGTATCATTTCAAGATTTGCCATGGGAATTCCAAGTCTGAAGAGCTCAGCTGCAACCGCTCCCGTATTAATGAGAGAACCGGTGGTATTTGCGAACAGCCCATGCATTCCACCTGTTGCTACTATCACGGCATCGGCCTTAATTTCCAATATTTCTCCAGAATATGTATCTTCCAAAACACATCCATAACATGTATCACCGCTGATCAGCAAGGTCCTAAACCTATGATGAGGCAGTCGTTTAATCTTCCCAAGAGACTCCTGCTTTCTCACAGCATCTATCAATGCTGTCATGATCTGTTTTCCACTATCACTCTGGGCAAATGCAGTTCTTTTCTTTTTCTGTCCGCCAAAATTACGCAGATCGATTCTGCCATCTTTCTGCATATTGAACTGTACTCCCAGCTCCAGAAGCCATTTTACTATGGAAGGCGCTTCACTTGTAAGTCCACGAACTGCATTTGGATCAGCCAGATAACAGCCTGCCTTTAATGTATCCTGGTAATGCTCTTCAGGAGTGTCATCTTCACCCTTTGTATTTAACGCTGCGTTGATTCCGCCTTCTGCCATAACCGATTGAGCTCTCTCGGAGGGATGAGATGAAACAAGCGTCACTGATGCACCACTTTGAACAGCTGATAGTGATGCCGAAAGACCAGCCAGGCCGGCCCCTATAATTATGATTTCATTTTTCATAATAACTTCCACCCCGCAAGATAAACCACTATGGTTACAAGTACATAAAGAATTAAAATCCACGTTAAAACAGATAATACCCGATACATTTTACTGCCGCGAACTATTCCCATGGACACGAGCATGGGGCGAATATTCGTAAATATATGTACAAAAAATGCGGCGACAAAAAGTATATGTATTATCACCTTCGCATATGAAAGGGGAATCAAATGAAACACGCCATCCGTTTCTTTTCCAAACATGGGTGGGTGAAAACAGAAAAGTATGAACACGGCCAGTCCGCTTATACGTCTCGCCCAGAAGAGCCTGTTCTCTTCCTTGTATTTCTTTTTTGATTTGCCAACGTGTACCAGACTTACTATCGTAAGATAAAATCCTATCAACAAATGAATAGTTATGAAAATTTCGCCGGCCCAGGCAGAATACCTGCTTAGGTTGCACTCTGATCCCATAAGCATAAGACCTGCAAAAACAATGTGACACACAATCACAAGAACAAGTAAAAATGTTATAATCGTATTTAATCTTCTCATATCTGTACCATAGTTTTATATATTATTGAGTCAAACAGAAACGTCCCTATTGACTCAAAGTTTTTACGCCCTAATTATTATTTATAACAAATCCCCTATTATTGCAACTGTTTTATTCACTGGAGTGAGTAAGGACATTTCTCCTTTGAGTGAACAAAGAGTGTCGCTTGCGACACTCTCCGCGCGAGGCGCGTGCTGCCAAAGGCAGCTATCTTCATTGCGCGCCGAGACGCATCCT
>CADBMW010000142.1 GCA_902795855.1 uncultured Lachnospiraceae bacterium | reverse complement strand
TTTCTGCTGCCTGTGGATCCAGATTTTCCTGACGGTTGCTGGGGTCATTATATCTAAGTCCGGATACAGGTGGCTGCCCAATCTGTGAATTTGGCTGCATTGGCTGGCCCATCGTATTACCGGGCTGATATCCCGGCTGCCCAATTTGATTTTCCTGATGTCCCATTTGTGTATTCGGTCTGTATGAACTTCCTCCCTGTGATCCGTATGGAGCCTGGCCCATCATATTGCCTGGCTGCCCCATTGATGAGTTTGGCTGCATTGGCTGGCCCATCGTATTACCGGGCTGATATCCTGGCTGCCCAATCTGATTTTCCTGATGTCCCATTTGTGTATTCGGTCTGTATGGACTTCCTCCCTGTGATCCGTATGGAGCCTGCCCCATCATGCCTCCCGGCTGATATCGCGACTGATCCATCATATTTCCCGGCTGATACTCCTGTTGGCCCATCATGTCACCAGGCTGATATAGACTTTGGGACTGAGGCATACCTGCACCCTGCTGCTGAACACTGGAAATTCCGGAATTCATATTTGCAGTGGCGTAGCCTCCATATGAAGGTGCATCATATCCTCCCAGTGTCTGATAAGGATCCACCCAATACTGTCGATAGGTTGGAGCCTCATACATTTTCTGATTTTCTTTCTTTGCCTTGATAATCCTGATGATGGTAAATACATCGGCCACTACAACAAATACACAGAATAACAGTAAGAAAAATACTCTGCCTGTCATTATGCAAAAATCATAAAATGCGTGTAAGGATGATGCTACCAAAAATCCAGTAATGAGATTTCTTCTACATCCCCTTCTGTCTCCGAGAGATTTTGCATACTTAGCATTACCATAATAATAACCCATAAAAATGGCACACATTGCATGGGCAGGTATAGCCAATAAACCTCTTGAGATACCCATGGAAATCAGATACTCGTCTCGAACCCTGCAAAGATAAAGAACATTCTCTATTGCTGCAAAACCCATGGAACCAAAGAGACAATAAACTATACCGTCAAATTTATAATTGAAATGCTTGTTTCTCCATGTAAGCAGATATGCTGCCATGAACTTAAAGAACTCCTCTATAACAGCTACTCCGAAAAATGCCGTTATCAGGTGATACAATATATCAAGTCCACCAAAGGTTACATCTATGACCTTATTCATTACAAGTTCAACCAGCATGGTAGGTGCTGCAGACAATACTCCCAAAACAAAGATTTTAAGAAGCAGCCCTATAGGCTCTTTCTCATATTTATCCTGAAAATAAATAAATACAAGAAGAACTATTGCCGGAAACAATGCTATTCCCACTACCATTCCATTGCTCAAATGTTTTCACCTCTTTTTTTCAAAACACAGATTAATTAGAAAAATAAGGAGCCATTTCTGGCTCCTCATCGTCCCCGAGGGGATTCGAACCTCCGACCTACCGCTTAGGAGGCGGTCGCTCTATCCAGCTGAGCTACGAGGACATAAGTGCATTTTAAGCACACTTGTCATTGTAATACTTATAAAAGTTTTGGTCAAGTTTAAGGATGTTAAGTAATGTGGTTTTTCCGGAACCGGAGGAACCAAGAATAGAAGTGAATTCATTTTTTCTAAAACTAATATTAATCCCCTTTAAAACCTGCTGTTTTGTCTCACCAATTTTATAACTTTTAGTTATTCCTTTTAATTCAAGCATTACAACCTCTCATAAACTTTTAGTATATTCTAATATAACCTGATACCAAGTTTATTAAGTTTAGCATTTAAGTCATTGTAGCCCTTAAATAATATAGTGGTCATTCCAAGCCTTTCTGCAGCATCAACATTAATCTGTCTGTCATCTATAAAAAGACATTCATTAAGATCAATATCAAATCTTTCCTCCAAAAGCCTGAATATTTTTTCATCCGGTTTTGTCAGATGCTCATAGGCAGAAATTATTTTTCCATCTGCATACTTTAGAAATTTAAACTTGGGCCACTGCATCTCGGCTAACTCTTTAGGATAATTTGAAAGGATATAGATTCCATATCCCTGATTCTTTAAATCTTTAACCAGATCTTCAGAATAATCATATTCCTCCACTATTTCTTCCACTCTGTCCCAGAAAAGATTTATTTCATCAATATACTGAGGATATAGCTCTATAAATTCTCTTCTACCGTCAGCTATAGATTTTTCGCCCATATCCATCTGGTGCCAAAAATCAGTAAGTACGATATGCTCAGTGAAAAATCTCACCAGGACTTCTCTGAAGCCCAGATTTCTCATATAGTCTTCATAACAGAAATCTGCTAAAACATCACCTACATCAAAAACTATCGACTTAATCATAGATGTACCTTCCTAATATCTAAATTTCAGTACTATCAAGCATAATTGTAAATGGACCATCATTTAAAATATGACAACTCATATCTGCTCCGAAGCTTCCTGTTTCAACTTTGATTCTGTCTGAACCGGTAGAGTTGTTTTCTTCCTTTGCCCAGGACTTACATTTTTCCACTATATAATCATAAATAGCTTCTGCATGTTCAGGTGAACCGGACTTTATAAAGGATGGTCTGTTACCCTTTTTGCAATCTGCATAAAGGGTAAACTGAGAAACCAGAAGAAGCGAACCTCCTACATCTGAAAGGCTTTTGTTTGTCTTTCCTTCTTCATCTGCAAATATCCTGAGGCCAAGCATTTTTTTAACAAGCTTATCTGCTGTTTCTTCAGTATCTGAATCCGTTACACCTATGAGAACAAAGAATCCCTGGTCAATACTTCCGGATATATTTCCATCTATTGTAACCGATGCTTCCTTAACTCTCTGTATTAATAGCTTCATATATTAAACTCCGCATGTATAATCACTAACTAAATAGTGGTTTACATAATATTTTTCACCTGTTATTTTATTATTTAGCAGGAACGATTTTTTCGATTCCACCCATATATGGTCTGAGACTTTCAGGAATGTTAACAGAACCATCTTCGTTAAGATTATTCTCAAGAAATGCAATAAGCATTCTTGGAGGAGCAACTACTGTATTATTCAGAGTATGTGCAAGATACTTATTGTTGTCATTATCCTTTACTCTTATCTTAAGTCTTCTTGCCTGAGCATCACCTAAGTTAGAGCAGCTACCAACCTCAAAGTATTTTTTCTGTCTTGGTGACCATGCTTCAACATCGATAGACTTAACCTTAAGATCTGCAAGATCTCCTGAACAGCATTCAAGTGTACGAACCGGAATATCAAGACTTCTAAAGAGTTCTACTGTGTAACCCCACATCTTATCAAACCATTCCATAGATTCTTCAGGCTTACAGATTACAACCATCTCCTGCTTTTCAAACTGGTGGATACGATATACTCCTCTTTCCTCAATACCGTGTGCACCCTTTTCCTTTCTGAAGCAAGGAGAATAACTTGTAAATGTAAGTGGAAGACTATCTTCATCAACCATCTTATTTATAAATCTTCCTATCATGGAATGCTCACTTGTACCGATAAGATAAAGATCCTCACCTTCTATCTTATACATCATGGCTTCCATTTCTTCAAAGCTCATAACACCTGTTACAACATCACTTCTGATCATGTAAGGAGGTATAACATAAGTAAATCCTTTGTTGATCATAAAGTCTCTTGCATAAGCAAGAACTGCTGAATGAAGTCTGGCAACATCACCGATAAGATAATAGAAACCATTACCTGCTACTTCTCTTGCGCTATCAAGGTCTATGCCAGCAAGCTTCTCGATTATTTCAGTATGATAAGGAACTTCAAAATCAGGAACTACAGGTTCACCATACTTCTGTACTTCAACATTTTCAGTATCATCTTTTCCAATAGGAACTGAATCATCTATAATGTTAGGAATACGCATCATTATAGATTTTACCTTTTCCTCAAGAACAGGTTCTTTCTCTTCAAGTTCCTTTAAAAGAGCTGCAGACTCAGCAACCTTCTTCTTTACTTCTTCAGCTTCTTCTTTCTTACCCTGAGCCATAAGAGCACCAATCTGCTTTGAAATCTTATTCTTTTCAGCACGGATTGTATCTGCTTTTCCCTGGATTTCTCTACGCTCCTTATCAAGTTCGATAACTTCATCTACAAGAGAAAGTTTATGCTCCTGGAACTTTTTCTTTATATTTTCTTTTACAATATCAGGGTTTTCTCTTAAAAATTTAATATCAATCATTTCACACCTCGCAAATTTTATTCTTCATCCTCTGCAGCAACCATACGTTCTATTTCTTCATCTATGGTTTTTGCTTTGGAAATAGCCTCTATTTCTTCCTTGGAAAGTGCTATATAAGACTCTCCTTTTATTATCTCTTTAGCATATGTAAAACAGCCTTCTTTTGAATGCATAGAACTAAGAACAAGACCGGAATTTTCATCATTAAGAAGAGCTAATGAAAAACTTAGTTCACCGGCCATATTATTGAAAGCATCATACTTTACAATTCCCAGTTTATTATAGCAGGAATCCAAATGTCCCTTGAAGGTTCTATGTTCTCGTGAAAACCTTTTCATTCTGCTTTTAACACGATCCATTTCTTTGAATCTGGTAAGCATAATAGTTTCAAGGTCTTTAGCCTGTTTACCGCTTGTAAGAGTATAATATTTTCTTGAAACATTCTGAAGTCTTGAAAAAGTAAATATAAGACCAATTGCAAGAAGTACTATAAGTACTAATAATACAATTATTACTATCTCAAGCTTTATGCCAAATACAGCATCAAGAATCATATTAATCCTCCTATTTAATTTATTTAAATGAATTGAATAACAATTATGAATTAGCTATACCGGTTTTTATTATATGTACAATTCTTTCCAGGTCATCAGATGAAACATATTCGATTTCAATCTTACCCTTTTTACCCTTAGCTTTAATATTGATTTTAGAACCAAGAGCAGTCTTAAGTTCTTCGGATAATGATGATAGGATAGCTTCCATAGCACTATCTGTCTTGTCATCTTTAACCTGACCTTTTTCATCGATCTGTTTACCGGCAAGAATGTTATTTACACCCTTAACCAGTTGCTCTGTTTCACGAACACTAAGTCCTTCATCAAACACTGAAAGTGCAGTTTCGTACTGAACATTCTCATCATCTATAGCAAGAAGAGCTCTTGCATGACCGGTTGAAATCATATCATCTATAAGCATCTGCTTAACTTTGTCAGATAATTTGAGAAGACGAAGAGAATTTGTTATAGTAGTTCTGCTTTTAGAAACTCTTTCTGCAACTTCATCCTGTTTAAGATCATATTCATCTATAAGACTCTGATAAGCAAGTGCTTCTTCAACAGGATTGAGATCTTCTCTCTGAAGATTTTCAATAAGAGCAACTTCCATTCTTTCACGATCAGAATATTCTCTTACTATAACAGGAACCTCACGAAGACCAGCGATACGAGCTGCTCTCCATCTACGTTCACCAGCGATAATCTGATAAATCTTACCTTTCTTAGTTACGATAAGAGGTTCTATAACACCAAACTTCTTAATTGAATCAGCAAGTTCAGCAAGAGCATCTTCATTAAATTCTTTTCTTGGCTGTGCTGAATTAGGTTCAATCATAGATATCTTAAGCATCTGTTCAGCAGGAATTTCTTTAACAACCTCTTTAACAACTTCCTTTGTTACAGTTTTAACAGATTCCTTATTTGAGGAACTGTTAGTTTTAGATGATTTAGAAGAAGTTTTATCTGAACTTTTACTGGTCTTTTTTACAGAAGTATCATCATCTACATCATAAAGCTTCTGTAATCCTTTTTTTAAAGCCATATTTCCTCCTATATATTACTGAAATAATTTATTTTTTATAACTTCATCTGCAAGTTCTCTGTATGCATGAGCACCTGAAGATCTTGGATCGTACAAATTGATAGGAAGTCCAAAGCTTGGAGCCTCCGCAAGTCGAACATTTCTTGGAACCACGGTATTATAGATCAATTCATCCAGATTTTCCTTAACATTATCAACAACCTCTTGAGAAAGATTGTTTCTGGAATCATACATTGTAAATACAACACCCTCAATTTCCAGGTTTTTATTTAGTTTCTTCTTTATTATATTGATTGTATGGATTAACTGTGATAAACCTTCCAAAGCATAGAACTCACATTGAATAGGAACTATAACAGTATCCGCAGCAGTTAAAGAATTGATAGTAAGCATTCCCAATGCAGGAGGACAATCAATTACAATAAAATCAAACTTCTTACGAATATTCTTAATTATATTTTTAAGGATATACTGAGGTTTATCTGCATCTATAAATTCTATCTCGACACCTGATAGATTCTGATTTGCAGGAACAACACTCAGATTTTCAAAAACATCCAGAATCATACTCTGACCGATATTTGCTTCACCGGTAAGAGTATCATAAATCGAATACTCTATATTATCAGTTTCTATACCAAAGCCGCTGGTCATATTACCCTGAGAATCCATATCTATAGCCAGGACTTTTTTACCTTTTTCAGCAAGACATGCAGCAAGATTAATCGCTGTAGTTGTTTTTCCGACGCCACCTTTTTGGTTGGCCACTGCAATTATTCTTCCCATTAAATTACCTCTGTTCGTTATTATTATATAAATCGTAGTATTTCATGATTATATCACTTTGATACTGTAAAATCTATATAATATTTGATGTTTCACGTGAAACATTTTAAATATTTAGTTAATATAAATCTAATATATAAAGTATTAAAACACCTCATCCGTCAGCTGATAAAATCAGCTGACACCTTCCCCTAAAGGGGAAGGCTTTAGATAATTTAATAGTATGATGTGGGTGTCAAAAGTACCTTTTGACACC
>CADBMW010000141.1 GCA_902795855.1 uncultured Lachnospiraceae bacterium | reverse complement strand
TTTGACTCGATTTTTCTCCTTGCTATTTAAAAGTATTTGTATTAGTATATCGGTTACATGAAATAAATATAAAGGAGAATAGTGAAATGACCAGATTTAAGAAAATAGCAGCTATTGCTATGCTTGGAATAATGTCAGCATCAGTTCTTTGTTCATGTGGACAGGAAAAGGAAGAAGCAACTACAGTAGAAGAAACAACAACAGTAGAAGAAGTTACAACAGAGGCAGATGCAGAGGCTGAGGAAGCATCAGATGATTCAGCTGATAGTGAGGGAACAACACTTACTGAATCGTTTGTTACATTCAATGGAACAGACGTACACATTGGTGATGCCTATGATGATATAAAGGATAAGCTGGGCGATGAAACTAAGCCAAGCGAAAAGATCGAGCCTTGTGATGGCGGTGATTATATCCAGATTATGCACTATTTTGATGGTTTCACTCTCACTACTCTGAGAGATGAAAAGGTAATCGGTCTTGAGCTTCCAAGAGACGGTGCAGGCGATGTTGCAATAAATGGTAAGGTTAAGAAGGGTGATACAGCTGAGACAGTAAAGGAAGCTCTTGGAACACCTGCCAGTGAAGACGAATATTCAATAAATTATAATGCTGATAAAGCAAACCTTATGATATATACTGAAAATGGAACTGTTGTTGGTGCTATGTTTATGAGCATGGAGTAATAGATAAAGGAAAGAAGAATTATGGCTGATAAGAAGGTCGAAGCAATTACCTCTATGGAAGAGGATTTTGCCAAATGGTATACAGATGTTGTAGTTAAAGCAGATCTGACAGGTTACACAAGCGTAAAAGGTTTCATGGTTCTGAAGCCCGCAGGATATGCTATATGGGAGCTGATTCAGAAACAGCTGGATGAAAGATTCAAGGCGACGGGAGTTGAAAATGTTTATCTTCCTCTGCTTATTCCTGAGAGTCTGCTTCAGAAGGAAAAGGATCATGTAGAGGGCTTTGCTCCGGAGGTTGCCTGGGTGACTCATGGTGGTCTTTCAGAGCTTCAGGAAAGACTCTGCGTAAGACCTACATCAGAGACACTTTTCTGTGATTTCTATCAGAAGGATATAACATCATATAGAGATCTTCCAAAGGTATATAATCAGTGGTGCTCTGTAGTTCGTTGGGAAAAGGAAACCAGACCTTTCCTTCGTTCCAGAGAGTTCCTGTGGCAGGAAGGACATACTGCTCATGCTACAGCCGAAGAGGCACAGGAAAGAACCATCCAGATGCTTAATGTATATGCAGACTTCTGCGAACAGGTTCTTGCCATCCCTGTAGTAAAGGGACAGAAAACCGAAAAGGAAAAATTTGCGGGAGCAGTTAATACATATACTATAGAAGCTCTCATGCATGACGGAAAGGCTCTGCAGTCCGGAACCTCACATAACTTCGGTGATGGATTTGCAAAGGCTTATGGAGTTCAGTATACAGATAAAGAAAATCATCTTCAGCATGTTCATCAGACATCCTGGGGTGTGACA
The DNA here is from genome assembly GCA_902795855.1 of uncultured Lachnospiraceae bacterium. Classification (GTDB taxonomy): domain Bacteria; phylum Bacillota; class Clostridia; order Lachnospirales; family Lachnospiraceae; genus Eubacterium_Q. Next base: position 4,061 of record CADBMW010000141.1, on the reverse strand, counting down.
ACAAGACTTATCGGTGCCATTATCATGGTTCATGGTGATGACAATGGTCTGAAGCTTCCACCAAAGGTAGCACCTGTTCAGGTAATGATCGTTCCTATTCAGCAGAAGAAGGAAGGCGTACTTGAGAAGGCAGAGGAGCTTCGCCAGAAGCTGGCCAACGTTGCAAGAGTAAAGGTAGATGCAACAGATAAGTCCCCTGGATTTAAGTTTGCTGAATGTGAAATGAGAGGAATTCCTGTCAGAGTTGAGATAGGACCTCGTGATATAGAGAACAATCAGTGTGTAGTAGTCAGACGTGATACCGGCGAAAAGATTACTGTATCACTTGATGAGCTGGAGTCAAAAGTTGCAGAGCTTCTGGAAACAATTCAGAAGGATATGCTGGAAACAGCAAGAGCACACAGAGATTCACATACCTATGTTGCCAAGAACTGGGATGAGTTTGTTGACATAGTTGAAAACAAGCCTGGTTTTATCAAGGCTATGTGGTGTGGTGAAACCCAGTGTGAGGAAAATATAAAAGATCAGACCGGCGCATCCACAAGATGTATGCCATTTGAGCAGGAAAATCTGGGAGACACTTGTGTCTGCTGTGGCAAGCCTGCAAAGAAGATGGTATACTTCGGCCGCGCATATTAATCAGGTGATTTTGACGCCTGCATCAATATATAATATATAGAATATAAACTGCCAAATGTTTTTCAAAGGGATAGACTCCTGATAGAAAGTAATTTGGCAGTTTTTTCATTTAAAAAAGGTAAGCTTTGTGTTATTCTATAAGTTAAGTTTTAAAAACTAAAAGAAAAAAGGGAGTAAACAAAAATGGAACAAAAACAGACCTCAAGAGCTTCCTTCGGAGGTTCCATTGGCTTTGTACTTGCGGCTGCCGGAAGTGCAGTGGGACTTGGAAATATCTGGAGATTTCCATATCTTGCAGCAAAGGATGGAGGAGGATTTTTCCTGCTTGTATATCTTGTGTTAGCCATAACCTTCGGATTCACACTGCTTACAACGGAGGTTGCCATAGGACGTTTCTCGAAGCAGAGTCCACGTACAGCTTACAGTAAGGTTAAGAAGGGCTGGGGAGGCCTGGGAATCCTTTCAACCATAGTTCCCATTATGATATTTCCATATTACTGCGTTATAGGTGGATGGGTATTAAAGTTCTTTATTGCATTTCTTACAGGACATAATCTGGAAGCAGCTGAGGATGGATATTTCACAGGCTTTATCACTGATCAGTACGAGCCTATCATAATGCTGTTTGTATTTATTCTTATTTGTGCCGTTATAATCTTCATGGGAGTCACCTCAGGTATCGAAAGTGTTTCCAAGATTGTAATGCCGGCGCTTCTTTTGATAATTATAGGAATTGCTATTTATTCTCTTACATTAAAGCGTACAGATGCCGATGGTACCAGAACAGGACTTGAAGGCTTAAAAATGCTTGTGGTTCCTTCCTTTGAAGGAATGACCTTGAAAAAATTCTGTATAACTATAATAGATGCCATGGGACAGCTGTTTTACAGTCTGTCTGTTGCCATGGGTATTATGATTACCTATGGTTCATATGTTAAGGATGACAATAATCTGGTTAAGTCCATAAATCAGATTGAAATATTTGATACAGTAGTAGCATTTCTTGCAGGTGTTATGATCCTGCCGTCGATTTATGTATTTTCAGGACCGGAGGGAATGTCAGCGGGAGCTTCTCTTATGTTTGTTGCACTTCCCAAGATATTTGCCCAGATGGGATTTTTCGGAAGATATTTTGGTGCGCTCTTCTTCCTGATGGTTCTCTTTGCAGCCATCACCAGTGCTATGTCCATTCTGGAGGCCATAGTATCTGTATTTATTGACAGATTTGGAATGTCGAGACGCAGGAGTACTGTTTTAGTAGCCTTCTTCTGCTTCCTCATAGCTGTTGTTGTATGCCTGGGTTATAACAAACTGTACTTTGAGGCGATTCTTCCTAATACGGAACCGGGACATAATGCCCAGATTCTTGATATTATGGATTATATAAGTAATAACGTGCTTATGCCGATTGTTTCAATAGCCACCTGTATTCTTATAGGATGGGTTGTGAAACCGGAATTTGTAATAAAGGAAGTAACTAAAAACGGAGAAAAATTCGGTCGTAAGGGACTATATATCGTAATGGTAAAATTTGTAGTTCCTGTACTGCTGCTTATACTCCTGCTTATATCATTTGGAATTATTAAATTTTAACCATGAGAGAACTTTCTGAGATAGCCCGCCTGGAGGAAAAATACTTCTCTGATGCGTGGAGCGAAAAAAGCCTTGAAGAGACCTTTGATTATGATGTGAATCATCTGCTTATGGAAAAAAGAGACGGCAGAGTTGTGGGTTACATCATTTATTCGGATGTCCAGGGAGAGGCTGAACTTCTCAGAATTGCGGTTGATAAAGCATACCGTCGCCGGGGGATTGGGGCAGATCTCATGGAAAGCATGCTGGAGGAACTTACGGATTCAGGGGCAGAGCGAATAAGCCTGGAGGTAAGGGCTCATAATATAGCTGCTGTAAAGCTTTATAAAAAATATGGGTTTGTGGATATATTCGTTAGAGAGAATTATTATCATAATCCGGAGGATGATGCATTAATCTTTCAGAAAATATTTTAAAAAAATTTTTTGTTGCTCTTTTGTTATCTTAAGGGTGTTAGAATGTGGCCATAGTCAAAAAACAATTAATCTTAATCCCCGTAAAAATGGGATGTGAAAGGATGAAAGGTGGATAAATATGAAAGAGAAGGAAATAATAAGAAAAAATGGTAAGGATGTTGAAGTAGAATATGCTCCAGTGCTTTTGGAGGTTTTTATCGGGGATTTATCACTTGCCGGAGAATTAAATACAAGTATTTTCAAGCATAAGGATATACCTGAGGACATGTACCTTCTGATGGGAGGCGTTCAGAGTCAGAATTCCAATAGAAGAAGGGTATATGTACCTATGGAGGAATTCGGTAAAGGATATTGTCAGATGCCAAAGAAACTGGATCTTATGGGCGGAGCATTTCCAGATCCATATGTAACAGCTAAAAATACAATAAAGGCTCTTAATGATATAATATCTAAAAATAAGAAAAATGCATATGGTAGAACTGCCAAGATCATGAAGAATGAGTTAGAGCTTTCGCAGAATCCTAATTTTTATGATGCATTACTTATAGATCCATTATATAAGTCATACTTTGGTTCATTACTTGCATCATTTCCTGATAATAAGTTTCAGGTTTATGATCCTGTAACAAAAGAGCCTTTGATGACTACTGATAAAGAAACTGGAAAGACTGTACCTTTAGTAGAAGTTGATAATGCAAGATTTGAAAAATTAATGAATAAATATCCATTTCTGGAATTTGTGGAGTTTAGTCAGAATTTCTTCATGAATGAAGTAATTCCTTATGTAAAGGCTAAAAAGGAAGGGAAACTGAATCAGAAAAAGATTAATGCATTTAAGAATAAGCTTAATAAGCATATTACTGAAAGAAATAAGATAATTGAAAAATTTAAAGATGCTTATGAAGAGAATGATCCTGACTTAAAGGATAATAGAACATTTATTGTAAATTCTAAGCTTATGGATGTCAGATATAAGGGACCACTCCTTGAATCTACCCATGCTGCAGAGGATATGCAGAAGTGCTTGGCTAATGGATGGGCAGTGGAAGATCTTCCATTACTTCAGCAGATAAAAACATGGTATATTGGTACGGAACGTGAATTAGATGATAATTCTATTGGCGAGGCAGAAAAAGCTAAGAATAGAGAGATTCTTGCAGCTTGCAAGAAGGATTATGAAGCTCTCTTTAATACAGAGATTACAACACCAGAGATAAGGAAGGAACTCCTTACAAATATTAAGGTTCATACAGATAAGTCTAATCTTGAGGGCGTTACTAACCCAATGGATATAGCGCTTACACTTGCAATTAATGCTCCAGTTACCAAGATGGAAGTTGGTACAGGATTCATACCAAAGGCCAAGACAGAGAAGAAGGCTGAGCCTAAGAAGGAAGAAAAGAAGCCGGCTCC
>CADBMW010000140.1 GCA_902795855.1 uncultured Lachnospiraceae bacterium | reverse complement strand
TCTTCTTTAACTTCCGTCCTGACAGAGCACGTGAGATAACCAAGGCATTCTGCTTCACAGATGAGGATATCGCAGCTCAGCCTGGTGATGCAGATGATACTAAGTGTATCAAGTTCCTTAAAAGAGCTAACGGATATATGCCACTTACATATGTTTGCTTCAAGGATTATGATGAGACTATTCCAAATAAATTTGTAGCATTTAAGAAGCAGGAGATTACAAATACCTTCGGTGAATATCTTGCAAAGAAGGGACTTAAGCAGCTCAGACTTGCAGAAACAGAGAAGTATGCTCATGTAACATTCTTCTTCAATGGCGGTATCGAAGAGCCAAACAAGGGTGAGAACAGAATACTTGTAAATTCACCAGCAGTTGCTACCTATGATCTTCAGCCTGAAATGAGTGCTCCAGAGGTATGTGACAATCTTGTAAAGGCTATCAAATCTGATGAATATGATGTTATCATAATTAACTTTGCAAACCCTGACATGGTTGGTCATACAGGAGTTCTTGAAGCTGCCATAGCTGCAGTAGAGACAGTTGATCAGTGTGTTGGAAAAGCAGTTGAAGCAGTAAAGGAAGTTGATGGAGTTCTTTTCATCTGTGCTGATCACGGAAACTGTGAGCAGATGAAGAATTATGAAACAGGAGAGCCTCATACAGCTCATACAACAAATCCTGTTCCATTCATTCTTTATAATTATGACGAGGCTTATACTCTTAAAGAGGGTGGAAAGCTCTGTGATATAGTTCCTACACTTCTTGAGGTAATGGGACTTGAGCAGCCTGCAGAAATGACAGGTCAGTCATTACTGGTAAAGAAGGCATAAGTTGCTGCAGGACTGAAGGTTCGGCAGATTATGAAAAATCAAAGGGCTTGGGATAAAACCTGAGCAGTAAAAAAATGCAGGAAAATAGTAAGAAGAATAATAATAAGACCGGTGTAGTGATATACGGAACTATGGGTCCCTCATGCAGGGAACTAAATACCCTTAAGGAAATGTTCCGCGAAGGAATGAATGGTATACGCCTTAATCTTTCCCATACTACACTGGAGGAAGCTTCTAACTTAATAGAGACATTTAATAAGGCGGCTCTGGAGTGTAATGTCACTCCGGAGCTGCTTATTGATATGCAGGGACCGGAGCTTCGGATTGGAGCTCTGGATAAAGCTGTCAGGTTAAAAGATGGAGAAATGATCGGCCTTGAGGAGATAGCATTTCCGGAGGTTGTTGTACAGGAACTCATAAATAGAGCTCCCGGACAGGAAATACTTTTGGATGATGGAAAACTGCTTCTTCAGACTGAAACATCTGAAAAGGTGGGAGAAGGAGATGCTGGAATAATCCTCAGAGTTATGAGAGGAGGCATACTGGAAAGCCGAAAGAGCGTGGCGCTTCCGGGATGTAATATCAAAACTCCTGCCATGACATTGAATGACAGGGAGCAGATCAGACGAGCCAGGGAATTTGGAGTCACCGCCGTAATGCAGCCCTTTGTCAGAAGTAAGGAAGATCTGATGGAGGTTCGAAAGGCTCTTGATGAAGCAGGGGGAAAGGATATAAGACTTTTCGCCAAGATTGAAAACAAATCAGGTATCAGCCATCTGGAAGAGCTGATACCCTACTGTGATGAGATAGTGATCGCCAGAGGAGACCTGGGAAACGCCATGGAGCTATGGGAGCTTCCTGCTGTCCAGAAACATATTTCAAAGGTCTGCAGAGAAGCTGGCAGAGCATTTATGGTGGTAACCCAGATGCTGGATTCCATGACCCATAGGCAATTTCCCACCCGGGCAGAGGTCAGCGACATATTCAATGCAGTGCTGGATGGGGCGGCATCGGTAATGGTCACCGGTGAAACAGCAACAGGGGATTATCCTGTGCAGGTAATCCACTACCTGGCCAAAACCGTACATGAAGCCCAACTATATCTCAAATGAATTATTTAGTTTTGGCCAGTTTCTTGGCGGTGTAGGCTGACAGGTTAAATTGTCTCCAGCTTCTTTCTCTGTAGAATGGGGAGCAGTTTGTAAAGTAGTCCTTTACCCAGGTGCCTTCATGTTTTGCGATAACAGGTGCGGCGTCTGAAGAAAGACCGGTCAGATATTCATAATCTGTTACGCTGTGCTTTCTACTTTGCGAAGTGGTTTCGGTTTCAACTGTCGCATGGTCGTTTATATGAGACAGGTTGTAATCTGCGATTATATAATCTGTATGTGCAAAGCTCAGTCCCAGATAGAGGAGACTTACAACTATGATGCTGTATCTGAATAATGGAAAATCATTTTTATATATTGAAATGATAACTGCGATAAAGAGCAGTGACAGTAATGCGAGTCCCCAGAGAACGTAGATTCTGAGGGTTGTCAGCAGATACGCATCTATATACAGAAGCATTCTCATACAGCTGGATGCAATCATTATATATGTGCAAAGAGAGATAATGGTCATGAGAATCTTTAATACACGGCTTTCTCTGAAATGTCCGTTTACAAAGAGAACCATTATGAAATTAATGATACCTACAGCAAGGAGCTGGAAGAATCCTTCTCTTGCATATTCCGCATAAGTATATTCAGCCGGAAGCTGCATTCCTCCCCAGAACAGATATACGATCTGAATCACGGAGAATACCAGATATATTACCGAAATTATAGAAAGTACGGTGATTGCAACAAGCGGTTCGAAATTTCTATGTGTAGTTACCTCTTCCTTGATTGTCTTCTTTGAGAAAAATCTGAGTACGCAATATGATGCAAAATAGAAGAATGCGAAGGTAAATAACCATCCAAACATATCATAGGGTTTAATGTTAAAGCTGATGTATTCGTTGACCATTGTCTTAAATACAGCATCTGCTGCAGTAAGCAGGGCGAGGATGATTCCTACCACAGGTATGGAAATCAGAAGACCAAGAAGTATATAGCGGACTGTGCGATTTTTGTTTCCCTGTTCCTGGTTCTTAGGACGTCTTTGTTTAAGGATTTTCATATCCTTGCAGTAATCATCAAGTTCCCCCACTGAATATATAAAGGACTCAAAGGTTGCCAGCAGTGTTTTGGCAAAAGTCCAGCGGCTGTCATCATAAATATTATGCAGCAGAAAAATGAAAAGGAGAAATATTATTCCTACGTTATTAAAGAATAGGATAATAGGACTTCCTGTTAAAAAGTTTGAAACCGAAAGTGCCAGTATTACGGAACCGTAAAACCAGCTGGCCTTTTTTATTTTTACATCATATTGCCTGAATGCATAAAGAATGTATATAAGGGTGGCAATAATGAAGAAGGGCATGGTTATTCCGGCAAAGTTATTATATAAGCAGAAGGTTGCAAATGCCCCGTAGATTACTGAAGCGCTTCCCAGCTTGCTTCCCATTTTTTCTCTGAAGTCAAGAACCTCAGGTGGTTCAACCTTTGGAGTCCTTACATAAGCAGCAGGAATTGGCTGGGGCTGTACATTTGTGTAGGGCTGTTGATTATTATAAGCAGGTATACTTGGGTTGGCCTGCCTGATTATTGTATTATTTTGGTTATTCATATCCATTTTTATTATCTCCTTAATTAGAGTTTTTATTACTCTCTATATTCCAGTATGTCGCCGGGCTGGCAATCCAGAACCTGGCAGATTTTATCCAGAGTTTCCAGACGTACAGCCTTTGCTTTACCATTTTTCAGAATTGAGATATTTGCCAGCGTTATTCCAACCTGGTCAGCCAGATCAGAAACCTTCATTTTACGCTTCGCCAGCATAACATCAAGATTTACTACAATCATGCCGGCACCTCCTATATTGTAAGTTCATTTTCCTGTTTGATCTCATAAGCATTTTTCACAAGCTTTGACATGGCGATGCACAGGATTACGAATATGATAAATACGAAGATTTTAAGAAGGGTATAAGTAAGAGGAATCATTTCAAGTTCACCCTTGATGAGCCAGACAACAATTCGAAGTATGTACTCAATTACAATGCAGCCTCCGGCTGCAGCCATACATTTAAAATTCTTAACATTTTCAAGTGAAAAAGAATTGTCTTTTCCGATCTCATTAATGATCTTCCAGAAGAAGAATAAGATGACATAGCAAAATACTGCAGTTATCCATATTGCTATAATGTTTTGTCTCAGATATTCAGGAACCGGACCGTTGTAGTCAGGTTTGAAAAAGAAACCGTAGGCAGTGGCGCCACCAAAGAAGGCAAGTCCCAGCAAACCGATTGAAATCGTAACGGCCTTTAGCCAGTAGGTTACAGCTTTTTGTGACATAACATTTTCCTCGCTTTTTATGTTTGTTGAGGCGATTATAAACTCGTCAGAATTGAAAGTCAAGAAAAATTTATCGTAAAACGATAAAAATATTTTGAAAAATGATATTTATCCTGTTGCTAAAATATCCTTGGACATTTTACTTAAGTGAATGTAAACTATTATTTGAGATGTATTAATCGAAGGAGTAAAATCTCGTAAACTGCAGGGGGAAATAATGAATAATAAATTATATAAAAAGCGAAATCTTGTGGCACTGGTATTGCTGGGGATTGCCATAAATGTTGGAGGAAATCAATTAGCATCTTTGTTGAACCTCCCAATCTTTATGGATGCCATCGGTACTATCCTTGTTGCTGTGCTGGGCGGATATATTCCGGGCATGATGGTGGGCTTTGCCACAAATCTCATAGCATCATTTTCTGATGCAGATATGCTGTACTTCGGTGTGGTAAATATTCTGATTGCCATAGTCTGCGCATATTTTTCCTCAAAAGGATTTTTTGAAAAAATATATAAGGTTATATTTGTGGTGCCGGCACTGGTAGGCAGATCAGGTGTTCTTGCCAGCTTTATGTCATGGATAAGGGATGCCATAAATACCATGGATGAAAACGCTCAGGTAGGCTGGGGGTCGTATAAATCATTTGCTGCGGGTTTTGTAGAATATCTGTTAAATGATATTGTAAGGGAGTTTCTGGATAAGGGGATTGCCGTTATTTTTGTATTCCTGATCGTAAAGCTTCTTCCTGAAAAGGTTTTTCTGTGGTTTAAGGATTCAAATAATACCTGGTTTGCTGATGATGACAAAACAAAGAAAAATCGTCGTTCTGTTAAAACAAAGATCATAGTAGTAATACTGCTTGGAATCTTTTTGGTATCCGCCGTATCTGCGGTTATCAGCTATCACCTTTTCAAATCCTCAACTATTAAGGAACGTGTCCGTATGGCGGAGGGCGTTCTGGCGATGGCTTCTGAGGTTCTGGATCCTGATAAGGTGGATGATTTCCTGGAGCAGGGAGAAAAGGCTCCCGGGTATGATGAGACTATAAATATCATGTACTGGATACGTGATTCATATCCGGATGTTGAATTTCTGTACGGTTATAGGATTCAGGAAGACGGCTGCCATGTAGTATTTGATCTTGATACCGAAGGACTGGAAGCTGATGAACCCGGAACTGTTCTGGAATTTGATAAAACCTTCAATCCCTACAAAGAACAACTGCTTAAAGGTGATGAAGTTGAACCTATCATTTCAAATGATAAATTCGGTTATCTACTGACAGTTTATAAACCAATCTATAACAAAGAAGGAAAATGCGTTTGTTATATCGGAACAGATTATTCCATGAATGTTATCAGAGAATTTGGAATCAGATTCATCCTCAGGCTGGTTGCAATATTGGCAGGATTCTTTACCATAATACTTCTGGCTGCTATTTCCATTGTAAACGGAAGCATAATCAGGCCTATAAATATTATAGCCCGTATGACAAATTCCTTTACATATGATACCAGAGAGGCCAGACAACAGAACGTTGAAAAGATGAGATCACTTTCCATTGATACTGGAGACGAGATTGAAAACCTGTACCGGGTATTCCTTAAAAATACAGAGGAAAATCTGGAGTACGAGCAAAAGCAGCAGGAACAGATGGATACCATTTCTGCGGTTGCCAGTATCTATGTAAATGTTTATGAAATCAATCTGAATATCATGAAAATAAATGAGATTCAGGCAAAGACCATATCCTTTAAAATGATTCCCGGATATGAAGATATGGATGTTCAGGCAGCCATTAATACAGCCATGACCATTTCCAGTGATCCGGCATATCTGAATATGATGCTTGAATTTGTAGATCTTTCAACAGTGGTTGAACGTATGAAGGATGTAGATTCCCTTACTCAGGAATGTATGAATAGAGATGGACGCTGGAATAGATGCAGGATGATAGCATCAAGTAGAGACGAGGAAGGAAATGTGAACCGTATCCTCTGGCTTACTGAGGACATAGAGGAAGAAGTAAGAAACCGTGAACGCCTGAAGGAATCCATGTCAAATCTGGAAAAAGCAGAGATGCTGGTAGAAGATATGAAGGAGCAGGTTCATACTCTGGACGAGATAGCATTTACAGATGCCCTTACAGGACTTGGAAATAAAGCAGCTTATGATGAAAGCATTAAAGATTTTGATGAGGCAATCAAGTCCGGCTCTGCTGAAGTTCCGGAATTTGCAATCCTCATGATAGATTTGAACTTCCTGAAAAAGGTCAATGATAATTATGGTCATGAGTGCGGAAACGTATATCTGATCAATTGTGCCGAAATGATAAAAAGAACATATGGCGAAGAGTCATCCTTCAGATTCGGCGGCGATGAATATGTTGTAGTTCTTTCCGGTGAAAGAACAAAAGAGAGCGAAGCACTTACAGCAAAATTCAATGCTGAAATGCATGCCCTCTGGGAGAACCCGGATCTGAAACCTTGGGAAAAGGTTTCAGCCGCAGTTGGAATATCTTATTACACGCCGGGAACAGACACCTCGGTGGAAGACGTATTCAAACGCGCCGACCAGAAAATGTACGAAAACAAAGTGGCTATGAAAGCAGAAAGGAAAGACTGAGTCAGAAGGGACGTTTCTCTTTGACTCACTTTCAATAGAAGCCTCGCATCTACTAAAATACTTTTCTCGGCATCGCTCTCGCTTCCGTTCGGGCTACCCCTAGCGGACGCTAAACTCTCAGCCACACAAGGCGGCTGAATCGTT
>CADBMW010000139.1 GCA_902795855.1 uncultured Lachnospiraceae bacterium | reverse complement strand
TTGTGTCCTGCTCGTTCTGTGAGCTGTAAAGTCCCGGATCATCTGCCACAAGATAAACAAGACCACCCTTTGCTCCAATATAAGATGCTGTGTAGAGAGGATCAGATGCAACATTCAGACCAACGCACTTCATGGCACACATAGCTCTGACACCAGCTATAGATGCACCCATTGCAACCTCTGCGGCAACCTTCTCATTAGGTGCCCACTCAGCATACACTCCTTCATATTTAACAAGATTTTCACTCATCTCGGTACTTGGTGTTCCCGGATAAGCAGATGAAACCTTAACTCCAGCCTCCCAGGCACCACGAGCTATAGCTTCATTTCCAAGCATTATCTTCTTTTCCACAACTTAAACTCCTTTATTTTCATTTTCGTTAAAAACTTCGTCTATTATAAGACTAAATGCCTTAATTTACAAGGAAAAACAATTCTCAGCGAGCGCCTCTTTTAGTCTTACAACAGCCTCGCATCTGACTTAATCTTACTTTCCGTTTATTATTTTTGTATATTCAATATTATTCTATGATCCTCGACAACACTTTCTCCACCATCATGCATTTATGTTGCTTTTCAACCCTTAAAGAAGCTTAATTTCAGTGCCTTCGACAACATTTTCTCCTCTACCATTCATTTATGTTGCTTTCCACACTCCAATTTCAGAATCGCCGGCAACAATATCTCCACTATTATTCATTTGTGTTGATTTACCCCAGCCTTCTCATCGTTCCTTATCTATCGATTCAAACCGCCCCTTTTACATTTTTATAATTTGTTGCCCTCTTGTTATACTTTTAATGATAGAATGGATAGTGAATCAATATATAACAATTCATGTTATCAAAATAAATAAGGAGAACAGATCATGGCAGATAAAACAAGAGTTGCAAAAAGAAAAAACCAGTATAGACAGATTGAAAAGACTGCTTTAAAGGGCGGGCGTTTATACAATCAGTTCAGGCGTCTTAACAGGATGATTCCCCAGCGAAAGAGAAAGACTCCTCTTAATGATATGGAGCTGATAGAGCTGGGGGAGGAATATAAAACCACCCTCAAAGTGGTTAATGAGATGATGGCCGAATGGGACCATGAGATAAATGAGGTTAAAAAACTGGAGCGGAAATTAGATGAGCTTCTTGATTATCATAGAAATCCTCAGAAGCTAAACGAATTGGACCCTGATGTGGCTGCGACTAAAAAGGCAGAAATTCAAACTATTCCTCAGATTAGAGAGAGTCTGGCTGCATATGCTCCACGTATGTCTATTCTGAATACAAACATAACCTGCATGACTACAATCAGGAAGGCTCTTAGCAAGGATTTAAGAACTATTGAAAATTGTATCAAAGAGAAGAAGAATCCTACTGTTATATCCCTTTATGAGGATTCCCGTTCTGCACATGTGGAATTTGATATGTCTAAGGCCAAGAAGGTGGGTGCCGGTATAAGTGTACGTTATATGATCGGTACAAAAAATCCTGGAGTATTTACAATTTCCAAGGTACATAAACCTGAGGAAGATAAGGCCGCACTTAAAAATGAACTGAAAAAGAAATATGGCGAAAATGCAAATATTCTAAATGATGCTGACATGGAATTTTTGATCGGCAAGCTTTATTATGATTCTGAATTATGCAGACAAATGCTTTCAGTAAGCAGCATTTATAAGGTTGACGGTGCTGACTTTGTAGGTCTGGACGGACGTAAAAGTTATTTCAAAAAAAGGCTTGCACAGCTGAATAAAGATAAGAAACTGAGCAGAGAAGATGCAACCAGATGTACCAGACTGATAAATAAATTTGATAACCCGAAACAGTACAGAGCATTTATTGATTATTTCAGTGGCTGCGTAAAAATTCAGAATGGAGTTATTGTCAATGGCACTGCCGGAATAAATAAAAACTCTAAAATTGATAAACGTAACTCAGCTATGTCCACCATAGCAGAACTGATTGGATGTAAAAACATTATAGCCAGATCTACAAATCTTCATGTTAAAGATACCAACGGAAAAGTATTATTGGGTACATTTATGGAAAAAGCCACCGGTATGGATTGTGAAAGTCTGGATGATAATCAGATGAAGATGTTCAACCAGCTTACTCCAATGAAGGTGGAAAGGAGTATACAGCTTAAAAAGGATCTGGCCAATCTTCAGATTCTTGACTGGATAAGTGGAAACCCTGACAGACATGAAGCCAACATGTTCTACAAGTTTGATGAAGAAGGCAATATAGTCGGAGTTATGGGAATAGATAATGATACCTGTCTGGGAAGATATCGTCATAATCTGATGATGAATGGTATCAATCTTGAAAACCTTATGGTAATTCCAAAGGAGACTGCAGATGCCATAGCAGCCATGGATAGTGAAACACTGAAAAATATGCTCTATGGTTATGATCTTACTGATGCCGAAGTTAAGGCTGCAGAAAAGAGATTTAATGATTTAAAGAATAAGATTGAAGCTGATAAAGAGTATTTCAAGGATAAACCCATGGGCTATGTAGAAGATGGTAGAATCAAAATAGTCTCAGATGATGAACTTGGTTTACTAAGCATGACCGGTGATCTTGGATTTGGAGAAGCTCAAAAGACAAAAAAGGATAGCAAACCACAGGGTAGCAAAACCAAAAATCTCTTCGGAACAGTTGTAGGCCTTGCTTCTAATGGCCATGCATTAAAGGAAGGCGTCCAAAACTTAAAGATAGGTGCTTTTAAAGATGCCAGTACCTTCTATGAAATATGTGACGAAATGGAAAAACGCCAGAACGAAATCGAGGAAGTTGACAGACGAACATATAAAGGCAGCCAGGCATTTACAAATATGAAGAACGCACTTACGGCATACACAAATTATATAGGCTTTCTACAAATGCCTCTTATAAAGAATAATAGTAAGCCGGAAGTAAGTCTGACCCAGTTAAATGAAATCAAAAAGAAAATTAACGAAACCATAGATGTATGTAACATTTATATATCCGGTAAGGATGCAAATAAGATAAATAAAAAGTCAAAGACCAGTAATGCTTATCTACGTTTAAAACAGGCAAATGATTCTGTTGCCAACCTGAAGAGAAGCTTAAAGGCGATAGATGATATGCTTGAAAAGAAAAACCGTGCTGCTGAATATGAGAAAGATCTTAAGAGAATAAAGAAGGTTTCAGCTGTAGAAAGAGATCAGTTTATAGATTCAAGCATTAAGACAAAGCAGAAGTATATTGATAAGATTACAGAAAACTTAATGAAAGAACAAAAGGAAGTTGAACAGCCAAAGCCGGCACCTTCAATCTGACAATCGCATAACAATGTGCGCCGCAAGGCGCACATAAACATATAAAAAGTGCACCGGCGGTGCACTTTTTTTGAAGGAGGGTGGGCTAAAAAAACCTTTTTATATAATCATTACAAACCTATAGGTTTAATATCCTGCTGGTTTACAATGTTACTAACTTTTGCTTTTGAAGAATTTTCCTTATTCTTAATGCTTTGCTTCTGACTGTTAAGCATCTTCTCATATGCCTTTTTAACTATTTCCTCATCATCACAGAAATGAATAGGATTCTTGCTGTAATTGCTTTTTTTAAAAACATCCTCATAATAATCTGCTACAGTATTGACAAAGGAATCTATAATCTGCTTTTTATCAGCCTCAGGATCCAGCGCCATAATTTCAGCTATTGCACGGCCATTTGGACTGGACAGAATGTTATATACTGTAAACTTAGCGCTTGCACGGACGCGTCCTTCCGGATCCTGGAGCACTGCATCTAAAAAGTCTTTCTTATCTCCCTGATAATCTGTAAGAAAATCATCAGCATCCTTCTGGATTTTATCAGCTGCAAATTCCACAGCTTTCCAATCCTTAAGAGCGGTACCCGGGGACTTCTTAACAACAGCCTTAAATGCTATGTTCTTGCTAAGTGCCTTTGACTCTTTGCTGAGAGCATTTGCCTTAAGATCCTTTTCTATCTTAACAAGATCCTTGGTTTCAACATCTGCGTCATATATCTTATCCAGATATTTCTTTGCCACATATATATCTGCCATCTCAGAAACCCCAGGATTTCCTTTCATAGCTACGTAATAATCAGCACTACGATTTACCAGATAATTATCAGTCATAAACTTATTCTTCTCAGATATAAGAGATCTTAGGGCACGCTGCTTTAATGTTCTTGCATGAACTCTGTTGAACTCCTGCTTTACATCATAGCCCTCTCTATTCTTTAAATCCGGATTAGCATTCTCCAGCTCATTAACCTTTGCTTTGATAACTGAAATCGGCTTACTCATATATCCGGAGTGATTTTCATCCTTATAATTCTCAAGACCTAATCTTATGGAATCGTAAGTTGAACGGTACTTTGGCATATCATTTATGATCTTGACAGACATATCATATCTTGTCTGATTTGTACCGAAAATAGAATTATCCTTGTCCTTCTTATATGCCTTCGCAGTGCTTATCACATTCGCAAGTGCTTCCTGAATAGCTCCGGGCTTGGAATCCTCTGACTTTACTGTATCGATGGCTTTCTGAATGGACTGGGTAAACTCTCTATAAACCTTTGAGCCGGTCATCTGATCGGTATTCTCAAAGTTGTAATCCATTTTATCTATATCATGTGTCCTCTGAAGAACAGACTTAATTACTTCCAGCTCATTTGCGATCTCAGCAAGGGACTGCTCGATAAGAAGGCTTGTATCAGCAAAATGCTCTGCATACTCATCATCCATCTGATCATCTACTATAAGCTTGTCATTTTCCATACGTTCTGCAAGGAGTTCATCCTTATCCAGTGCATTAAGCCCTTCGTAAATGGCATTTGCACTTTTTACACGTCTGGCTTCAAGAACTGATCTTTTATGTGATTTCTTTGGATCATGTAATTCCTTATTCTTATAGTCCAGGTAAGCCTTAGTCTTCTCCAGGGCAACATCCTTAAAATATCTGTACTTTTCAGGATATTTCTCTTTATCAACTGTACTGAGATGAAGCAGGGCTTCCTTCATAGCTGCAAACTCAGCTGATGAGCTGATACGGCCTGGATCCACTTCCTTAGTATTTAGAAGCTTGTACATAACAGCAGGAGATTTTGAAAGACCAACACTTTCATAAACAGAAAGCTTTGCATCAAGTTGCTCCTGAGCAAATTTACTCATTGATAAAAAGCTGTTATTTTCTGAACTGAACTGAGTATCAGGATACTCACCATTAGCAAGAGCATTTCCCAGCTCCTCGCAGCAATCCTTAACTGCCTGAAGAGCTTCTTTTCTGGACTGCTCTGTAAGTGGCCTTGTATTTATAACCTTGTCCCATACAGGTGACATTTTGTCTGCTAAATTCTGGTAGCTTTCAGGATTTCCAAGTTTGAGTTCCTTGAAATGCTTACAGCTGCTCATCATTCTGTAGAACGTTGCAAGAACTGACAGATCAGATACAGGATATCCTGCTTTAAGAAGCTCTACACGAGCCTCGGCATCATACATAACGTATCGGTTTGCTCTGTCATTTTTGATAACATTTTCATAAGTATCCTGAACTCCACCCTTATCGTGGATTTTTTTGAAATCCTCCTGAGAAATGTTAAAGAGTCTGGTAGAAGCTTCCTTCAGTGACTCGTAATGAGCAAGAAGCTCTTCCTTAGTTACATCACCACTTGTATTATAAGCATCTAAGGCTTTTTTTGTTTCAAGACACTGCTTAAGGGTATCAGCGATAGGAGTTTTTTCGATTTTGTCTATCTCGGTTTTCCATTCGCTAAGAACGTCACCCACACTTACAAGTTCAATCAGATTATTCTCAACCTTAGGCTGAATCATAGGGCTGTTGACCTTAACCTGCGTACTGCTGTGGTTCTGCATAAAAAGATAAGCAGGATTGTCGATCATCTTTTTCAGATAGCCTTTTCCTTCAACCATGTCATCCGTAATTTCCTGAAAGATGTCTACATAGGTTTTCTCTGTATCTGAAAGTCCATTTGACTTTACATGCTTCTTAAGAAGACCTGAGATTTCCTTCATAGCCTTAATATAGTCATTGATCGGCTTCTCAAATGCCTCATTGGTATAATAGGTATTCCCCAAAGTGCTGAAATTCAATGAGTAAGGATTATTATTCTCGGTCTTTCTGGTAAATTTTCTATTTATTTCTTCACTATCATTATTGTTCTCTTCATATAACTGAGCCAGCTCAGGATAATCATCCTCATAGAGTGGCTTAGCATATTCAGGCTTCTGCGCTAATATGTTGAACGTACTGATTTTTGAATGTAGGTCAAGTCTCTGGGCTTCAGTGAGATCGTTCCATAAGAAATTATATAGGATGATGGAGCCAATCTCGCTCATATACTTTAACTCCTGAAATGAATAAGTATCGATTAACTTTGGTTTTGGCATGATATTTATCTCCTTTTTCTATCATAAACATAAACTTTGCCTACTGTGATTTTGATTCTAACATAAAAAGCGCAACAAAAGAGTAACAAGTTAGGGAAATCTTTACAAAGCATGTGGCTGTATTTTAGAAAAATGGTAAGACTGTCATAAATATCAAATGGTTGCTGCTCGTCCAGACAATTTTCTTCTGTGTAGCATTTGATAGCAGGATATATTAGTTATTCAAAAAACCACCAGGTTTCCCTGGTGGTTTTGTTAGTTGATGTTAATCCTGGAAGAAGTAGCCAACGCCCCATTTGGTGTGAATGTAT
>CADBMW010000138.1 GCA_902795855.1 uncultured Lachnospiraceae bacterium | reverse complement strand
TTTATAATACTGGTTCCTATTCCTACTACATTTTTTTCCCATCCGGGCTCCTCTGCATTTACTGTCAGAGGAGCGCCCATATGAGGGATCATGGATATAGTCATAAGTGCTGACATACCAAGTGCCAGAACACGTTTTAAAAACTTTTGTTTTTTCATATTAGTTAACCCTCTCAATTACATACAATTTATTTGGTTATCTTAGCTTTTTTAGGAGCGCCGGCTTTTTTGATCATCTTCTTATACTTCTTAAGCTTCTTCTTAGGAACCTTGAACTTAGCCTTAGCGTTGATTCCCTTAAATGCCTTGCTTCCTATCTTTTTAAGCTTAGTTGTTTTAACTATGATATTCTTCAGACTACTGCATCCGTTATAAGCATTAGCTCCAATCTTTGTTACATTCTTTCCTATAACAACCTTGGTAAGCTTATCATTTCCCTTGAATGCATTATCCTTTATTCCAGTAACCTTAAATGTGACTCCTGCTATCTTTACGGTAGCCGGAACAGTAACTGATGCACTGTTCATATCATATGGAGCCATGTATGTAACTGTTCCACCGGTTGCCTTTCCTGATTTCTTTGTTACCTTTGTTATCTTATACTTTCCACCTGATGCTTTGTCTGCAACCATAAGGTTGTTTGCTATCTGCTCAGGTGTAAGCATTTCATTTACATAGTACTGATTTCCAGCTTCATCTGTAAGTGTCTTTCCATCTGCTGCAGGTGTTACAGCAGGTGTTGCTGCAGGTGTTACTGTCGGTGTTGCTGCCGGCTTAAGCTTTTCAACCGGTCTGGTCTCCTTATGATCAGGATTATTCTTGCAGACTCTGGTTTCTTCACCCTCAGCTGTTTCTGTAGCAGGCTTTGTTACTGTCCACTCACCCCAGTCATGACCTGTAGCTTCAACAATCCATGAATCCTTTTCGATTTCATTTTCGCCAAGCTCATCAGAGTAGTATTTGTCGCATACCGGGCAGTAGAAATATTCTGTATTTCCTGCATGTTCACAATCAGCCTTTACAGCTTCTGTCTTATTTGCTGCAAGTTCTCCCTCAGGATGAACATGATCATTAATAGTAACTTCTAGTTCTCTTATTCCGGCATACTTGCCTTTACCTGCAATTTTAACCTTATATGATCCAGGTTCTTTTATTACACTATCCTGATACTCAAAGTCAACGCCCTCAATCAGTTCAGTATCATTGAATTTAACTTCAGGATTTATGGTATATTCCTTATCCATATAGTTAAGGGAATCATCATAATCTCCTACACTTATATTTCCTTTTTCATAAACTGTTACATCTCCATTGAAGTTCCTTATTACACATAAGTCATCAGGAACATCTGTATAGAAGCAGGTTCCCTGCTTGGTTCCAAGAGATTTTGTATATCCACCATCTGTTATATTTAGCTTCACATTAGTATCTAATCTACTGATGGTAGCAGAGCTCCTTGTATTCAGCGAAAGCTCTTCAGGTGCAAATATAGAATGCTCTATATTTACTGTGCCTCTTGAAAATCCTATAAAACCGCCATTGCTATGAGTATCAGGTCCTATAATCTTTCCTATGAATGAAGAATTCTTAATTACGATATTGGATTCATTATTTACACCTACAAATCCACCTATAGTACCATCACCTGAAACTGATGAGTTAATTGTTAATTTACTTATACAGTTTTCAATGGTAGTAGTAGACCCAGTACCGGAAGTACGAGCAGTAATTCCACCCATTCTTGCCTTTGAGGAATTTAATACTCCATCAATGGTAAGGTCCTTGAAGGTTGCGCCTGAGACCATACTGAAAAGTCCCGCATAAATACCTGCATCAGAACCTGTATTATCCAGATTAATATAGATTGTATGTCCGTTTCCAAGAATTGTTCCCTTAAATGGAATACTAGTGGTGCCGATCATCTTTGTAAACGGAGCATCTGCTGAACCTATATCATCTGTAAGACTAAATACTGAACCTTCATAGGTTTCGCCATTATTAACTCTCTCAGCAAATGATATCATATCATCCAGAGTACCTATCATTATAGGATCAGCCTCAGTACCCTGTCCATCCAGAGCTTTGATGATATATACCTCTTTATTAAATATCTTAGATCCGGCAAAATCACCAAGTCCGGTCACTTTAACACTGTAGTATCCGATCTCGGAAATGGTATCCTTCGCTTCAGTTTCTCCCCTCTTGATAAACTGAAAACTGAATTCATCTTCCTTTAAGGTATATTCACTTCCCATATCTAAATCTTTATTCTTTATAACCGGTACAATGTTCATGTTATCGGTGAGCTCATAGTAAGGCTCAGGATATGAAAGTGAAACCTCTGAATCAATTATTTTAAAGTATTCATTTCCGTCGGCTGCTGTAATCTTTTGGCAAAGCTCATCCTGCGCAGTGGAGAATACCTCTATTCCACTAGCTGCCGAATAAGCTGTTGAAACGGTATAATCCCCAATATGTTCATAGTAAACCTGCTGTGTTTTTACAGTACCATTCTGATACATTTTACATATAGGATTTACACTTACTGCACTTCCAATTCCTTCAAATGTTCCCTTGAAGATACAGTTTTTCATTGTGAGCTTAGCCTTATCACTCCATCCCCAGATACCACCTATATGTCCTTTCTTCTCTGCAGTTGAAGTTCCACATATTGTACCTGAATATACGCAGTCTGTAATGGTTGTATCAGAGTTTTTACCATGTCCCACAAGTCCGCCAACATATCCGTCATTTACAGTAAAGTTTTCATTATATTTTACATCTGCATTACTTACGATTCCGCTTATATTATTTACTGCCACAGGACTGGTATCATCATCTGCACGTCCAACAAGAGATGCTGAGTGAATTCCTCCCGCTACAGTACCCTCAAGCTTCAGATCCTTTATGGTTGCATTCTTGATGCACATGAAAGGAGCCAGGAAACTGGTATTTGAATTCAGAGCCAAAGTAAGTGTCTTTCCGTTTCCATCAAATATTCCACTAAAAGGTATAGTTTTGTTTTTATCGATGTAACCTATGGAGGTATCTATACCAGCTATATCATCCATCAGTTTAAAGTACTTATTACTGAAGGTTTCTCCCTTTTTCACCTTACCAGCCAGGCAGTCCCAGTCTTCCTTTGATTTGATGAGATATGGAACTTTTTCAGTACC